>NZ_NHPE01000083.1:0-60854 GCF_002252895.1 Halorubrum sp. Eb13
CATCTGCGGGTGGGCGGGTCAGTCCGCGCCCGCCGCGGCGGCGTCACGCGCCCGGGTCCTGCTCCGCCAGTACCCCTGGAGGTACGCGCCGACGAACATGCCGCCGAGCGCCCAGAGGATGGTGACGTTGCCGACGCCGAGGCTGGCGTACGCCGCGCCGGGACAGATGCCCGACAGGCCCCAGCCGACGCCGAAGACGGCGCCGCCGATCACGACATTGCGGTCGAAGGGCTTCAGCCGCCGTTCGTACCGGTCGCCGGTCAGCGGCGCGGCGTCGCGGATCCGCGGCATCACCGCGAAGGCGACGCCGGAGACGACGGCCGCGCCGAACATCACGAACAGCAGCCCGAAGTCCTCGAACCTGAGGAAGTTCAGCACGACCTCCGGCCGCGCCATGTGGCTGAAGCCGAGCCCGAACCCGAAGATCAGGCCGCCGACGAGGATCAGCGGCATGAACAGGGGATGTCTCTCGTCGCTCACGCGTCGCTCCCTCCGGTCGCTCCCGTTCGCGCGGTTCGAGACGCGAGCGTCTCGCGGCTCACGTCCGTTCGCCGTTCGCCCTCCGAGGCGCTCACTCCGTTCGCGCCTCGCGTCTCGCACATCACGGACTCACCCCCAGCGCGGCGACGAGCTGTGCGGTCAGGATCGCGACCGCGAGGAACGTCGCCACGCCGACGAGCGACGTCTTCGACGCCGACCCGACGCCGCAGACGCCGTGCCCCGAGGTGCACCCCTTCCCGATTCGGGTTCCGATGCCGACGAGTATCCCGCCGAAGAACAGTCGCCACGGCTGGACGTCGGTCAGCCACAGGGTCACGCCCGCGAGCTCGTACGTCCGCCCGGTGGTTCCGGGCTGGTAGAGCGACGTCGTGATGACGCCCGACTGGACCGTCGCCGCGAACGCCGCGCCGCCGAGGACGATCCCGAGTGTGAACACGACGCGCCAGTCGCGAGAGCTCACGTACCGCCGGAACCGCGACTGCCCCGACACGTACGACAGCGTCGACTCGAGGAAGGTGCTCGCGCCGGCCGCGATCCCCGTCCCGACGTATATCACGACCGCGCCGAGGCCGACGAGCAGTCCGCCGACGGCGTACCGGCTGATCCCGTTCGGGAAGAGGTCGGCGGCCGCCTGTGCGACGAGTGGGTCAGGCATCGATGGCGGTCTCAGTCATCCGCGAGCGATTCCTGGCTCGCGGCGCAGTTGTTCGGGCCGAGTTCGAGGGCGAACGCCTCGTCGTCGTCGACGGCCTTCTGCCCGAGGTTCGTCGCGATGATGTCCTCGTAGTTGGCCGGCCGCGGCGGCATGTCCGAGAGGATGAGTTCGACGAACGCGTCCTCCTCCATCGTGAGCGCGTCCATCTCCTCGACGAGATCGCCGATCGGCGCGGTGTACGTGCCGTCGTCGGCCGGCACCGCGGCGTCGCTGAAGTGGGCGCCCCCGATCAGCGTGTCGTCGGGGAGCGGCAGGACGCGCTCCTGAAGCGATTCGTAGAGCGTCCGTGCCGCGTCCGGCGCGCCGTCGTCGCCCTCTTCGAGGTCCGGGCGAGCGACGCTCTCGATGAACAGCCCGTCGCCGGTCGCGAGCAGGCTCTCGTCGACGAGGTACGAGGTCATCCCGGTCGTGTGGCCGGGCGTGGCGACGGTCTCGATCACCGCGTCGCCGACCGCGAAGGTGTCGCCGTCCTCGGCCTGGGTCAGCTCGTCGGCGTAGGTGACGCCGCGGTCGACCGCGGCCGCGGGGATGACGCCCTCGACGCCCGCCTCGTCGAGGTCGCGCACGCCCGAGATGTGGTCGGCGTGGACGTGGGTGTCGAACGCGTACCGCAGCTCGACGCCGAGGTCGTCGGCGTCGTCGAGGTAGCGGTCGGTGAACGCGCGGAGCGGGTCGATGACCGCCGCCTCGCCGTCGTCGTAGAGCAGGTACCCGAGACAGCCGGACGAGGGGCGCTGGTACTGCAGGAGCGTGCCGGCGCCGTCGTAGCCGGTGACTTCGACGGTCTCGTAGATACCGGCCCAGCCGTTCATGCCGTCTTCGAGGTGGTTCACGTCGTAGCCGCGCTCCGCGAGCTCCCCCGCGACGTACTCGCTGGCGCCGCCCTTCGCGCACAGGACGGTCACCTCGCGGTCCTCGGGGATCCGGTCGAGGACGTCCTCGTCGATCTCGTCGTCGAGGAACTCGTAGTACGGGACGTTGATGGAGGTGACGTTCTCGCCGTCGATGCGCCACTCCTCGTAGTCGGAGCCCATCCGCGTGTCGAGCAGCGTCAGGTCTTCGCCCGCGTCGATGCGTCCTTTCAGCGCTTCCGGTTCGATCGTCTCGACTTCGACATCCGGGGTCGGGAAATCGTCTGCGTCCATGTTGTACACCTCACTGTACCGGACGGGAATACAAAAGAGTTCGCATAGTAATTCAACAACCACACAATATAGAGTCGGGAGACAAACCGAAATAATGCGCTTCACACGTTTAGGAAGCGGCTCATGTGTCACCGCGGAATTATCGGCGTAACTGGTTGTTCGCGTCAAACACAAAAAACAACATTCTTTTAACGGTGGCGGGGGTATTGTGCAATAGCTCCAATACAGACCAACGGAGCAGATAACCAATGAGTGCCGAATACGATATCGCGGAGACGTTAGACGTGAAAGGCGCATCGTGTCCCATGCCGGTCGTGAAGACGAAGGGCGCGATCGACGAACTGGCCGAAGAGCAGGTCCTCGAAGTGCTGGCGACCGACCCGGGAAGCATGAGCGACATCGACGGCTGGGCCTCGGGTACCGCCGGCGTCGAACTCGTCGGTCAGGAGGAAGGCGACAACGTGTACAAACACTACGTCCGCAAGACGGAGTGACGATGAGTACCGACACATCGTCCCCGGACGGCGCGGACGCGGCGGCGGACGACGCCCCCTCCCGCGCCGAACTCGCCGCGCGCGTCGACGAACTGGAGGCGTCGCTCGCCGAGGCCACGGCCAAGGACGACGCGAAGAAGATGAGCATCATCGCCACGAAGGGGAGCCTCGACATGGCGTACCCGCCGCTGATCCTCGCCAGCACCGCCGCCGCCTTCGGCTACGACGTGACCGTCTTCCACACGTTCTGGGGGCTCGACATCCTGCATGAGGAGCGGTCGAAGAGCCTCAAGATGAGTTCCGTCGGCAACCCCAACATGCCGGTCCCGAACGTCGTCGGCGCGCTCCCCGGGATGGACCGCGTGACGACGCGGATGATGGAAAAGCGGATCGAGGACAACGACACCGCCTCGGTCCAGGAGCTCTTGGAGACGAGCCTCGACATGGGCGTCGAGTTCCAGGCCTGTCAGATGACCATCGAGTTGATGGGCTACGACGAGGACGACTTCTACGACGGCGTCACCACCGGCGTCGGCGCCGCGACGGCCCTGCAGGACATGGTCGAGGCCGACATCCAACTGCTCGTCTGATCTGCTCTCCGGACCGGCGTTCCGTCCCCCGATACCCGTCGTCCCCCTTTTGCGTCCCGCTCCCGCGTTCCGGTAGGCTCCGCTGAACCGAGTCGTCCGAATCGAGTTCGATCAGTCGGAGCCGAACCCGTACGCGGCCGGGTCGTGCATACGAGAACTGTCGCCGGAGCCTGCGCCCCCTCAGCGCTCTCCGTCGGCGCGCTCCCGACCGATCGCCTTGGAGACGGCGAGCACGTAGCCCAGCCCGTACTGGATCTCGGGGTCGCGGATGCTCCGTGCCAGTCCGAGCGCGCCGACCGGCTCGGGATCGCTCCGGTGGGCGGCGCCGACTCCGTCGAGCATCGTCTTCACGCCGTCGCGGGCGTCGTCGTCCGCGGCCGTCTGCGCGACCTCGCCGAGCGCGGCCCCGGTGCCGGCCAGCGAAGTCACCATCTCGTCGTCGAGGGCGGCCGTCGCGAGCGACCCGACCTGCGCCAGCTCCGCCAGCTCGTCCAACGCGCCGCTCCGCTGGAGCTCGGTCAGCGTCTCAAGCGCCTCGCGCAGTTCGTCGCCGTTCTCGCCGACCGCCGCGGCCAGCCCGACCGTCTCGTCGGTCGCGATCCCGTCCGCGGACTCCGCGAGGGTCGCGCCCGTCGCCGACAGCTCGCGGACCATCTCGTCGTCGAGCGCGTTCTCCCCGAGCGAGAGCACGTCGAGCAGCTCGTTGACGGCGTCGAGCCGCTCGACGAACTCGGCGACGGCCTCCGGATTCTCCTCGATCGCCGCCTCGAGGTCGCTCCGCTCGGAGAACTGCTCTTCGGACATGGTCAGAGCAACCCCCGTGCGGTGAGCCAGTACGACTCGTTGTACGCCAGCTTCGACCAGTGGAGCTTCTGCGAGGGCGGCGCCGGCGACGGCGGGTTCTCGTAGTCGAACTCGACGAACGAGGCCGCGTCCATGCCCGTCTCGATGAAGCACAGCGTCTTGCCGTCGTAGGTGGCGGTCGCCGGCCGCCCGCGGACGTCGCTGGCGAGCCGCTCCCCGACGACCCCGGCCTGGTAGTGCGCCACGCTGCCGGCGTTCGGAACGCCGGTGGCCGCGGTGTCGCCGAGCGCGTAGACGTCGTCCGCGGCCTCGGCCTCGAGCGTGTGTTTATTCACGTCGACCCAGCCGTCGTCGCCGAGCCCAGCCTCCTCGATCAGGTCGACGCCGGCGTGCGGCGGGATCGACACGAGGAGGTCGTAGCCGAGCTCGGTCCCCTCCATCGAGGTGATCGTCCCCGCGTCGGGGTCGACCGACTCGGCGTTGAAGAACGTCTCCACGTCGATGCCGCGCTCGTCCATGATCGGCCTCGCCCACTCCGCGATGTGGGGGTTGCCGTGGACGCGCTGGATCGGGTACGTGTAGGTGACCTCGACGTCCTCGCGGAGCCCGCGCTTCCGGAACCAGTCGTCGATCATGAAGACGAACTCGAGGGGCGCCGCGGGGCACATGTGGGGCGTGCCGACGACGCTCAACACGATCTCGCCCTCGGTGAACGACAGCAGCTCGTCCCGGAGCTCGGTCGCGCCCGACTCGCTGTAGTAGTCGTGTCCGCCCTCCGCGAGGCCGGGGATCCGTTCGGGCTCCAGCGTCGACCCCGTCGCTAACACGAGGTAGTCGTACTCCATCGACGGGCCGTCGTCGAACCGGAGCCGCTTGGCGTCGGTGTCGACGTCGCTCACGCGGTCGATCCGGAGGTCGACCGCGTCGTCGACCAGCTCGTCGAGGCGCCGGCGGCCGTCCGCCGGCTCGCGCTGACCGAAGGGGACGTACAGCCACACCGGCTTATACACCTGCTCGGGGCCGTCGTTGACGAGGGTGACCTCCACGTCGCCGGCGTCGAGCTCCGGTTCGAGGCGGTCGGCGAGGTCGTTCGCGAGGACCGAACCGCCGGTCCCGCCGCCGACGATGACGATGCGTTCCGTCATGCTTTCTCCACGTAGAACGCGGCGTGGTCGTCGCGCTCTTCGACGGCGAGCAGCTCGTTCCCGGACTCCTCGGCCCACTCCGGGACGTCGGTGTGCGACTGCTCGTTGTCGCTCAAGAGCCGTATCACCGCGCCGGAATCGACGCCCCGGATCGCGCCGATGAGGTCCATCAGAGGACCGGGGCAGGCGGCGCCTCTGGAATCGACGGTCTCGTCTGGTTCTATCTCCGTCATAGATGTGAGTTGGAGCCGGTTGACATTAGTATTGCGCTTCAATTCCAAGTCCGTGAAAAACCGGTCGACAAGGCGCGCCGCGGACGACTCGTACGACGCGGACGCCCGCGTCAGATCACCTCGTGTCACCCGACTTCACCTCGATTCGCCTCACCGCTCCGACGCCGCCGCCCACGCCGACGGGAGCCGCGCGTAGACGACGGCGTTGCCGACGAGCGCGTCGACGGGCACGTACTCGTCTGCGGCGTGGACGGTGTCGGTTCCGAGCGCGAACTCGACGGTCGGAATCCCAGCGTTTCGGAGCGTCTTCGCGTCCCCGCCGCCCGTCGCGCTCCGCCGGAAGACGGGCTCGCCCGTGACGTCGGCCGCCGTCGACGCCACCGCCTCGACCAGCGGGCTGCCGGAGGGCTCCGCGGTGCCGACGCTCCACGAGACGTCGGTGATCGTTATGCCCTCGCAGCCGGCGACGCAGGCCCGGATCCGGGAGAGCACGTCGGGCGTCGAGACGCCCGCGGTCAGGCGCACGTCGACCTCGGCCCGAGCCGACTCCGGGACGCTGTTTATCGCGTCGCCGCCCTCGAGGACGCCGAGGTTGATCGAGGGGTAGCGGAACAGCTCTCGGGCGGCCTCCTCGCCCATCGCCGGGGCGTAGTAGTCGACAGACTCCTCGACGATCGGCTCGACGTCGGCGCCGACGTCCAGCCGCTCGGAGCCGAAGCGGTCGCGCAGTTTCTCTACGGCGCCGTAGAGGCGGTCGATCGCGTTGACACCGAGGGTCGGCCGGGAGCCGTGAGCCCCCTCGCCGCTCGCCGCGAGCGTCAGCCAGATGCTGCCGCGGTCGGCGACCGTGACCGAGTGCCGGCCCGCCTCGCAGGTGGGCTCGCCGATCACGCAGGCGTCCGCGTCGAGCCGCCCGGCCTCCAACAACGCCGGCAGTCCCGCGTCGCCGCCGACCTCCTCGTCGCTCACGAGCGCGAACAGCAGGTCGACCGGCGGCTCGGCGTCGGTCACCGCGAACGCCCGGACCGCGAACAGCATCGACGCCACGGCGCCCTTCATATCGGTCGCGCCGCGGCCGTAGACGCGGTCGTCCGCGAGCTCGCCGAGCGGGTCGCGGGTCCACGCGCCGGCGTCGAACGGCACCGTGTCGAGGTGGCCGTTGTACAGCAGGGTCCGGTCGGACTCCCCGGCGACGCGAACGAGGAGGTTCGGCTTCGCCGGGTCGACCGCGAAGCGCTCGACATCGACCGGAAGGGGGTCGAGGAATCGCTCGATCGCGTCGACCACCGCTCGCGTGTCGCCCGGCGGGTTCGAACTGTCGACCGCGAGGAGGTCGAGCGCGAGGTCGGTCAGCTCGGCGCGGTCGTCTCGGACGTGCGCGACCGGCGGCGCGTCGCTCATCGGCGACCGAGCCCCCGACTCGGTTCGGATCCGTTCATCGGTCCGGACTGCTCACGCGTGCTCCTCGATCGCGGAGCGGAGGCGCGACTCGTCCTGCATTCCGACGAGGCGCTCGACCTGCTCCCCGTCGGCGAACAGCAGGAGCGTCGGGACGCCGCGGACGCCGTACTCGGCGGCGAGCCCCTGGTTCGCGTCGACGTCCACCTTCGCCACGGTCGCGTCGGTCTCGGCGGCGATCGACTCGACGACCGGTTCGAGCATCTGGCACGGGCCGCACCAGTCGGCGTAGAAGTCGACCAACACGACCGACCGCTCGGAGACGGTCTCGCTCAGTTCCGCCTTCCCGGCGACCGGAACGGGCTCGGAGGGACTCGTCGACTCCGTCTCGTCGGTCGCTTCCGTCCCGTCTCGGTTCCGAAGCTCCTCGAGCTTCCGTCGTCGGATCTCATCGATCTCTTCGGCCATCGGCGCCACGTACGGTCCGTGCCGACTTAGATGTTTGCGTGATTAACACAATATTGGTCCGCTCGACCGAACCGCGCGCCGCGACGCTGCCGCGACGCCGCCCTTGCCGCCGGTCGGGGGCGGAGTCGGTCAGGCCTCCTCCGCGGTCGGCAGCGTGATCCGGAGGACGGTCCCGGTCGGCTCGTTCTCCAGCAGTTCGAACGTCCCGTCCGACGTCTCGACGGTCCAGTAGATTATCCAGAGCCCGAGCCCCTGCGTGTGGACGAGCGCCGTCTCCGCCGAGCCCTCGATCGCGTCCACCTCGTACCCCGGGATCCCCGCTCCGGTGTCGGCGACCTCCACGACCGCCGCTCCCGTCCGGTCGGTGCGGAGCGTGACGGTGACCGCGACGTCGGTCGGCGTGTGCTCGGCCGCGTTGCGGAGCGCCTCCTCGATCGCCGTCGGAAGCGCCGGGTGCGACGACACGCGCGGGTCGCCGTCGAACTCGGTCCCGATCGACACGTCCGGATACGCCGCCGCGACCGCGTCGATCCGCTCCTCCAAGAGCTCCCGGAGGCGGAACGTCTCGCGCTGGTCGGTGTTCCAGATCGAGACGATCTCCCGCGTGCGGTCGGTCGTCTCGAGGAGACCGTTCAGGTGCGTCCGCGCGGTTCGCACGTCCTCGGCCGTCTCCGGGCCGTGGTCGCGCCGTTCGATCCTGTCCAAGTTGCCGAGCGCGACGCAGAGCTCGTTGCGGAGGTTGTGCCGCAGCACGCGCTGGTTGATCGTCAGCAGCTTCGTCAGGTCGCGGGCCTCGCTGAGCCGCTCGTCGGCCTCGACCGCGTACAGCCCGCCCCGGATGCCGACCGCGGAGCCGAGCGCGGTCGCGAACGCGAGGAGGAAGGAGAGCTCCCCCTCCTGTCCCTCCACCGCCCATATCAGCCAGACGGCGAACGCGAGGAGCGCGAACGACCCGGCCACGGTGACCGCCAACCGCAGCGCCCGCCACTTCCCCGAGCGGGATATCGGCCGGTTCGGAAGCTTGTACGCCGTCGCGACCACCAAGAGGGCGATACCGCAGATCACGAACGCCTCCAGTCCCGTCCCGAGCCCCTCGCCCTCGGTCGCGAGGTGAGCGAGGCCGAGCCCGAAACAGAGCGCCCCCAGCGCGCAGACTCCGTGCTGCGGACGGATCCGAAGACGTGGGAGCGACACGGGTGGGTATACGAACAGTGGTATAAAGAATTTGGCCTGTCGGGCGGCGTACCCGCGAGCGACAGCGGATGAGTAAAAATCAGTCTAACGACACGTATCGGGCCAGACGCCACCGGGCCCCGGTATCGGATCCCCGTCGTAGGCCGCCCGGGTCGCGCCCACCGGTCGGTCTCGTAGCCGTCGAGCCAGCCCGTCACGGCTCCCTTGAGCGCTCCGGTCGTACTCCCGAGATTCAGCAGCTGGTAGCCGTTCGCCGCCTTCTCGTCGACGTCGTCCGCGTCGAACCCGAGCCCGCCGAGGGGCACGTCCGCGGCGACGGCCTTCGACCGGACCGTCTCGACAGTCTCCCGGACCTCCGGATGGCCGATCTCGCCGGGGTGGCCGAGCGAGACCGACAGGTCGAACGGCCCGACGAAGACGAAGCCGAGCTCCGGGACCGCGAGGATGTCGTCGAGGTTCGCGACGGCCGCCTCGGTCTCGATCGTCGCGCCGACGAGCGTCTCCGCGTCCTCGGTCGCGATGTAGCCGTCGGCGAGCCCCCAGCGGCGGGCCCGCGGCGAGCCCAGCCCGCGGTCCCCCGGCTCGCCGCCGTACTCGAACCGCGCCGACTTGACCGCCGCCCGCACCTCCTCCGGACCCTCGACGCGCGGGAGGAACACGTTCCGCACGCCCTGGTCGAGCGCCTTCCGGACGAGGGCCGGGTCGGTGCTCGGGAGCCGCACGAGCAGCTCCGTGTCGGTCGCCTCGGCCGCGCGGAGCAGGTCCTCGATCCGGCCCGCGTCCCACGGGTCGGGGCCGCCGTGTTCGAGGTCCAGTCAGACGACGTCGAGGCCGAGGTCGCCGTCGAGCTCCACGAGCCGCGGGCTGTACGCGTTCTCGAGCGCGGCGAGCGCGACGTCGCCCTCGTCGAAGGCGGTCGCCAGATCGTTTGTCGACGGTGAGTCCGTCATCGCCCGTCGGTTCGCCTCGATTCGTCATACGTCTACCGACCGGGACGACTCCCGAACCGCACCCGCCGCGGCCGTGCCGTCCGATTGATTCTATCGCTCAGGTGAGTAATTTTATAATGACCCCTGATATGTAGTACTGTATCGTGTGCCGGGAGATGAAGCGCGAGCCGGCGTGGGTATCGGCGATCCGGTTGGCGATGTTAGAGGGGCGCGTCACCGTCGACGCCGTGATCGAGGAGGCGAACCTGATCGAGGGCCGCGAGCGCACCGTCAGCGACGTGTTGGAGACGATGTGCGAGCGCGACCTGCTCGCCGCCGTCGACGGCGGCGCGGCCGCCGATACCGACTTCTACGTCCCGGGACCCGTGCTGATCGAATCGGACCGGTTCGATCTGGACTTCGACCGGGCCTCCGAGGGGGGCGCCCACCGCTGGAACTCCGCCGTCTGACCGCCGAGCGCGTTCCGGAGGCCGCCGGCCGACCTCCGCGCGTCGCCGCTACGCGCTACCGTAGCGTAAACTATGTCCCTGCTACGCCGTAAGGTGGAGATCGATGGGTAACCTCACGGACACCAAAGTGTCGGAAAAGAACCTGACGACGGTCCCGAAGCCCGTTCGAAACTTCCTCGACGTCGGCGCCGGCGACCGCGTGGAGTGGCACGTCGAGGACGGGAACATCGTGGTCAGGAAATCGACGCCCGAGGAGTAGACGCCGGCCGGTCGAACCGCGCTCGGAACCCGGGCGAGTCGCGGCCGTCGCCCGTCCCTCGGTCGGTCGATCAGCCGCCTCCCGCTCGGTCGATCAGCCGTCCCCCGAACCGCCCTCCGGGAGGTCGGTCGGCCGGTCCACGTCTCGGCGGACCCCCGGGTCGTCGACGGCGACGAGCGCGCTCGCGTCGTCCGCGAGCAGGATCTCGCGGCCCCCCACGTCCCCGTCGACGTCGGCGAGCCGGTCGAAGAACCGCCGGTCGAACAGCACGGGGTTCCCCCGGTCCCACTCGTGGGCGGCCGCGAGGGCGTCGCCGGCGCCCGCGGCGTGCGCCGCGACGAGCGTCTCGACGGTCTCCGGGTCGACGAACGGCATGTCGCCGAGCGCGATGACCGCGGCGTCGACGTCCGCCCCTCCTCCGGTGCCGTCTTCTCCCTCCCGAACCGCGTCGATCCCGGCTCGGACCGAGGTCGACTGGCCCGCCTCGTACGCGTCGTTGTCGACGGTTTCCACGGGGAGATCGGCGACGGCCGCCCGGACTCGACCGGCCTCGTGACCGACGACGACGACCACCGGGTCCAGCCCGGCGTCGACCAGCGTCCGAGCGGCGCGTCGGACCACCGGCTCGCCGTCGACGGTCGCGAGGAGCTTGTTGGCGTCGCCGAAGCGGCTGCTCGTCCCCGCGGCGAGCAGCACGCCGGCGACTCGGGCCCGAGCGGTGCCCTCCCCCTCGAACGGCGGCGTCGCGAGCGGGAGCCCCTCGTCGGTCATCGCTCGACGACGGGGTACGGGACGACGTCGACCGCCTCGCCGGCCGACAGCGCCGACTCGGTGAGCACGAACCCGTCGGCGCGCGTCGCCCGCGTGCTCGAGGAGAGCACGCTCGGGTCGAACGTCTCGTCGTAGACGGCGAGCGGCGAGTCGACGTGGCCGAGCGGCGTCGCCTCGCCCCCGTCGAGCGTCACCGGGACGGCGTAGGTGAACCCCGGGACGGAGATGCCGACGTCGCTCGTCACCGCGGCGTCGACGGTCGGGAGCGCGGTGTTCCCGGTGAAGAAGGGGCGCGCGACCAGCGAGGTCACGGCGTGCGCGCCGACCGGCTTGCCGGGGATCGCGAAGACGACGGCGTCGCGGTCGTCGAGCGTCGCGACCGCGATCGGCTTGCCCGGTCGCAGCGCGACCCGGTGGAAGCGCACGGTGCCGAGTTCGCGGAGCGCCCGGACGACGTAATCCTTGTCGCCGACGCTCGTGCCCCCGGTCGTCATCACGACGTCGTGGCCGGCGGCGAGCCCGGCGATCCGGTCCCTGACGCGCTCGTACTCGTCGGGGACGGTGCCCTCGTACGTCGCCTCCGCGCCCCACCCGCGGACGAGCCCCGCGAGCATCGGCGAGTCGAGGTCCGCGTGGCGCCCCTCGTGGATCTCCGTGCCGGTCGCCAGCAGGCCGACCGAGAGCCGCTCGACGACCGGGACCTCGTCGATCCCGAGGTCGCCGAGCAGGACCGCGTCCTTCGCGCCGAGCCGCTCGCCGGCCGCGAACAGCCGCTCGCCGGCCGCGACGTTGCTGCCGCGCTCGTAGACGTACGTGCCGGGCTCGGTCGGCGAGCCGTCGAGCCGGCCGTCCTCCACGGTCGCCTGCTCCTGCTTGAGGACGGCGTCGGCCCCGGCGGGAAGCGGCGCGCCCGTGAAGATACGGACGGCCTCGCCGTCGCCGAGCGCGGACGGGTCGGACTCCGGGAACACCTCCCGGTCGACCAGCTCGTACGGGTACCCCTCGGTCGCGTCGAAGGCGTAGCCGTCCATCGTGGCGTGGCTCCGGGCCGGCACGTCGTCGGGGGCGTCGACGGGCTCCGCGAGGGTGCGACCGGAGACCCGATCGAGCGAGACCGACTCGACGTCCCACCGGTCGAGCCACTCCTCGCGGAGGTCGCGGACGCGCTCCGCGGCGGCTCTCAGCGGGGTGATCTCGCCGTGACCGTGGCCGTCGTCCCCGTCGCCCCCGTCGTCGACACGCCCGTCTCCGTCGCCCTCGTCGTCGACACGCCCGTCGCCGTCAGGTTCGTCGTCGGTACCATTCATCCGCTTCCTCCGCGTCGTTCGCGGTCGATATCGGCGCATCCGGGCGATCCTTCATGGTCAATAAGGTTTATTATGATGGTACAGAGTATCATTGCCGTGGTAATAGTATGCTCATAGTAGGGGGGTATAAAAGATGACGGTGACGGACGGTCGAACGACGGCGGAAGCGGCGACCGGGGGGTGTCGCTGATGGAGTTCGACGGCGAGTTCGAGCTCGACGGCGTCCCGCCGGAGAAGGCGTGGGTCGTCCTCTCGGACCCGGTCGCGGTGCGCGACTCGCTGAAGGGGTGTAAGTACATCACCCCGATGGACGACTCGTTCGAGTGGGACTCCTACGAGGCGGAGGCGGACGTCCCGACGCTGCCGGAGGCGGAGGCCGACGACGTCGCCGCCCGGGCGTTCCGGGCCGGGCAGGACTACGCGGCGCTGATGCAGGTCGGCGTCGGCAGCGTGAAGCCGAAGTTCGAGACGACGGTGACGATCGAGGACCGCGACGAGGAGACCTTCGAGATGACGGCCACCGGCTCCGGCTCCGCGAGCGGGAGCAGCTTCAGCATGAACTCCGGGATGCACATCCATCCGCAAGAGGACGGCGACGGCTCCCAAATCGAGTGGTGGACCGAGGCCGACATCTCCGGTCGGATCGCGCAGCTCGGCGGCCGCGTCATCAACCCGGTCGCCAACAAGATCGTGAACAACTTCTTCACCTCGATCGAGTCGCAGATGACCGACGTCGAGGAGACGGACTCGGGGGTCACGGACAAGATCCGGGGGATGTTCGGATGAAGTCCGCACCGTTCGAGCACCACGAACCCGAGACGGTCGACGAGGCGGTCAGCCTGTTGGAGAGCCTCGACGACCCGACGATCCTCGCCGGGGGACAGAGCCTCGTACCGATGCTGCGGTTCCGGCTCGCGAACCCCGACGTGGTCGTCGACATCAACGGCATCGACTCGCTCGACTACCTCCGCGAGGAGGACGGCTCTCTCCGGCTCGGCGCGCTCGCGCGCCACGCCGACGTCGAGGACTCGGACCTGATCGACGAGAAGTACGGCAGCTTCGCCGACGCCGCGCCGCTGGTCGCCGACCCGCAGATCCGGAACCGCGGCACGGTCGTCGGCTCCGTCGCGCAGGCCGACCCGAAGGGCGACTGGGGGAGCATCCTCCTCGCCCACGAGGGCGAGGTGATCGCCACCGGTCCGGACGGAGACCGGGCGATCCCGGCGGACGAGTTCTTCCTGCTCCCGTACGACACGACGCTCGGCGAGCAGGAGCTGATCACCGAGATCCGCGTCCCCGAGCCCGGGCCGAACGAGGGGAGCGCGTACCACAAGCTGAAGCGCAAGACCGGCGACTACGCGATGGCGGGCGTCGGCGTCCGGCTCGTCTTCGACGACGACGGCGTCATCGAGTCGGCCGGGATCGGAATGACCGCCGTCGACATCACGAACGCGCGGGCGACGGACGCCGAGGAGCACCTCGAAGGCGAGCGGCCCAGCCCCGACCTGTTCGCGACGGCGGGCGAACTGGCCGCCGAGCAGTCGAATCCGGAGTCTGACGAACACGGCGGCGCCGACTACAAGGAGCGGATGGTCGACGTCCTCACCCAGCGCGCGCTGGGCGACGCCGCCGAGCGCGCTGGCACGGTGACGGTCGAACGGAGGGTCACACAGTGACTGACGAACGCGAGATCACGCTGACGGTCAACGGCACCGAGCACACGGTCGAGGTCGAGCCGCGGCGCCTGCTCGTCCACGCGATCCGAGAGGACCTGGACATGACGGGCACGCACATCGGCTGTGACACGGGCAACTGCGGCGCCTGCACCGTGCTGAAGGACGGCGAGCCGATCAAGTCCTGTCTGATGTTCGCCGCGCAGGCCGACGGGGCGGAGATCCTCACCGTCGAGGGGATGGAGGACCTCCCCGAGGCCGACGACATCCACCCGCTCCAGGAGGGGTTCCGGGAGGAGCACGGCCTGCAGTGCGGCTACTGCACCCCGGGGATGCTGATGGCGGGCAAGGCGCTGCTCGACGAGCATCCGGACCCGGACGAGGAGACGATCCGCGACGCGATCAGCGGCAACCTCTGTCGCTGTACCGGCTACCAGAACATCGTCCGCTCGATAGAGTACGCGGCCGCGGAGCTGGAGAACCGGGCCGCCGCCGACGGCGGCGCGGTCGCGGTCGACGGCGCGACGGACGGGGGGCCCGCGGCGTCGCCCGAGGGCGGCCACGCGGCCCCCGAGTTCGGCGGTGACGCGGACACGTTCTGCGGCCGCGAGGACTGCTGCGGCGGCCCCGACGAGGCGGACCCGTTCGACCGCGACGCGCTCCTCGATGACGCGGACGACGCGGACGGCACTGGCGACGCGGACGTCACGGGCGACGCCGACGCGGGCGCCGATGCGACCGACCGAGGTGACACCAAATGAGTAGCGAACCAGACACGCCGGACGCGGAAACGGAGTATCAGCACGACGAGGACGGCGGACCCGACCCGGAGAAACACTGCGGCCACGGCCGCGGCGGCATGGGCGAGGAGGTGACGCGCAAGGAGGACAAGCGCTTCATCACCGGCCGCGGCAACTACGTCGACGACATCAAGAAGTCGGGCATGCTCCACTGCGAGATCGTCCGGAGCCCACACGCCCACGCCCGGATCGAGGAGATCGACGGCTCCCGCGCCGAGGCGATGGACGACGTCGTCGCCGTGCTGACGGCCGAGGACTTACTGGAGCACGACCTCGCGACGATGCCGACGCTGATGGACGACACGCAGGATGTGCTCGTCAACGACAAGGTGAAGTTCCAGTCGCAGGAGGTCGCGGCCGTCATCGCGAAGGACCGCTACGCGGCGAAGGACGGGGCCGAGAAGGTCGAGGTCGACTACGACGTGCTCGACCCCGTCGTCGACGCCGAGGAGGCGCTCGAAGCGGACGCGCCGCTGGTCCGCGACGAGCTCGACGACCAGGAGGACAACCACATCTTCGACTGGGACACGGGCGACGAGGAGGCCACCGACGAGGTGTTCGACCAGGCCGACGTCACCGTCGAGGAGGACATGCTGTACCAGCGGCTTCACCCCGCGCCGATCGAGACGTGCGGCGCGGTCGCCGACTGGGACCCCGGGATGGACAAGATGACCGTCCACATGACGTCGCAGGCGCCCCACGCCCACCGCACCCTGTTCTCGCAGGTGTCGGGGATCCCGGAGCATAAGGTCCGGATCGTGAGCCCCGACGTCGGCGGCGGGTTCGGCAACAAGGTACCGATCTACCCGGGGTACGTCGTCGCCGCGGCGGCGTCGTACGTCCTCGAACAGCCGGTGAAGTGGATCGAAGAGCGCTCCGAGAACATCCAGACGACCGGGTTCGCCCGCGACTACGACATGACCGGCGAGCTCGCCGCCACCGAGGACGGCGTCATCGAGGGCGTCAAGGTCGACGTGCTCGCCAACCACGGCGCGTACAACGCGGCGGCCCAGCCGTCGAAGTTCCCGGCCGGCTTCTTCAACATCTTCACCGGCTCGTACGATATCGAGGCCGCGTACGGGTCGCTGACGGCCGCGTTCACCAACACCGCGCCCGGCGGCGTCGCCTACCGGTGCTCGTTCCGCGTCACGGAGGCGGTGTACCTCATCGAGCGCATGGTGAAGGTGCTCGCCGACGAGCTCGACCTGGACCCGGCGGAGATACGCCGGCGGAACTTCATCCCCTCGGACGCGTTCCCGTACGAGTCGGCGACGGGCTGGAACTACGACTCCGGGAACTACGAGAAGGCGCTCGACAAGGCCCTGGAGATGGCCGACTACGAGCACTACCGCGAGGAGCAGCAGCGACGGATCGACGAGGACGCGGACAAGCTCATCGGCATCGGCATCTCCTCGTTCACGGAGGTCGTCGGCGCCGGGCCCGGCAAGCAGTGCGACATCGCCGGCATCGAGATGTTCGACTCCGCGGACCTGCGCGTGAACCCGACCGGCAACGCCGTGTTGCGGGTCGGCGTCCAGACGCAGGGGCAGGGCCACGAGACCACCTTCGCGCAGATCGTCGCCGAGGAGCTCGGGATGGACGTGGACTCGATTACGGTCGAGCACGGCGACACCGACACCGAGCCGTACGGGCTCGGGACGTACGGCTCGCGGTCGACGCCCGTCGCGGGCGCGGCCGCCGCCGTCGCCGCGCGCAAGGTGCGCGACAAGGCGAAGTCGATCGCCGCCAACGAGCTGGAGGCCGCCGAGGAGGACATCGAGTGGGACCGCGAGTCCGGCGAGTTCCACGTCGCCGGCGCGCCCGACCGCTCGATCACCATCACGGAGATCGCGGCCGGCGCCTACATGAACCACCCCGGCGACGAGGAGCCCGGGCTGGAGGCCGTGAACTACTACGACCCGCCGGAGATGACGTACCCGTTCGGCTCGTACATCGTCGTCGTCGAGGTCGACCGCGAGACCGGCGAGGTCGACTTCGAGAAGTTCGTCGCGGTCGACGACTGCGGGAACCGCATCAACCCGATGATCATCGAGGGGCAGATCCACGGCGGACTCGCGCAGGGGATCGGCACCGCGATGTTAGAGAAGGTCACCTACGACGACAACGGCAACGTCACCGGCGGCGACTTCATGAACTACCTGCTGCCGACGGCCAACGAGATCCCGAACTTCGAGACGGGACACACCGTCACGCCGTCGCCGCACCACCCGATCGGCGCGAAGGGCGTCGGCGAGTCGCCCACGGTCGGGTCGCCGCCGGCGATCGTCAACGCCGTCGTCGACGCGATGAGCCACGCCGGCGTCTCCCACGTGGAGATGCCGATGACGCCGGACGTCGTCTGGGAGACGCTCGACGAGGCGGGACTGGCCCACCAGCCCGCCCACAACGTCGAGTTCGACCTCGGCGACGGCGCCGAACCGGCCGACGACTGAGCCGCACGCAGCCAGCCGCGCGTCGCCCTCGGTCGCGCCGGCCCACCGACCGGCCGCGACGGCCGCCCGTTCGGCCGACTCGCCCGGGGGCGGCGGGACCGCTTCCACCAACTGATGACACACGACGAGACCGAACACGACGAGACCGAGCACGGCGAGGCCGACGAGCCCGCGATCGACGGGGGCGAGCGGCCCGAACGCGACGAACCGAGCGGGACCGCGACGGGGACCGACGACGGCGACGTCTCCGACCTGGAGGCGGCGCTCGCCGAGCGCGGCGAGCCGTACGCGCGGGCGACGATCGTCCGGCGCGAGCCGCCGGTGTCGGCCAACGTCGGCGACCGCGCGGTCGTCACCGCCGACGGCGAGATCCACGGGTGGGTCGGCGGCGCGGCCTGCGCGCAGTCGATCGTGGCGACGCAGGGCGCGGCGGCGATCGAGGAGGGGAGCCCCCGGCTCGTCGGGATCGCGCCCGACCCCGACACCGTCGACCGACCCGGGCTCGACGCCTTCCCGATGACGTGTCACAGCGAGGGCGTGCTGGAGCTGTTCATCGAGCCCGTGACGCCGCCGACCGAACTCGTCGCAGTCGGCGACTCGCCGGTGACCCGGTCGCTCGCGCGGCTGGCCGACGAGCTCGCCGTCGACGTGACGCTCGTCGTCGCCGACGCCGACGCCGACGCCGACCGCGACGTGCCGGCGTCGACGCGGGTGCTCGACACGGTCGACCACGAGGCGATCGCCGACGCCGTCGGCCCCGGGCCGCTCGTCGTCGTCGCCTCGATGGGCGAGTACGACGCGCGCGGCGTCGCCGCCGGGATCCTCGCGGACGCGCCCTACGTCGGTCTCGTCGCCAGCGACGAGCGGGCGGCCGAGGTGACCGAGCGCGCCGCGGGGCTGCTCGACAGCGACGTGGGCGACGTCGTCGCGGCGGTGACGAACCCCGCCGGCGTCGATGTGGCGGCCTACACCCCGGCGGCGATCGCGGCGAGCCTGCTCGCCGAGGTCGTCGGCGAGCGGTCGAAGGCGAGCTCGGTGCGGGCAGGCGGGGCGCGCGGCACGGGCGGCGCTGTCGGCACGGGCGATACCGCTGCAGTCGATTCGGCTGACGACGACGGAAGTGACGACGCGACCGCCGAGGCGGATGACGGAAGCGACGACGAGACCGCCGCGGCCGACGACGCGACCGCGATCGACCCGGTCTGCGGCATGACCGTCGACCCGGCGACGGCGGACGCCTCGGTCGAGCACGACGGCGAGACGTACCACTTCTGCTGTCACGGCTGCGCCGACTCGTTCGCGAACGACCCGGCGTCGTACCTCGAGGGGGCAGAGGCGTGAGCGGGGAGCTCGACGCGGGCCCCTTCGACTCGCTCACCGAGGAGGAACTGCGCGAGCGCTTCGAGGCGACCGACTACGTCGCCGACGACCGCACTGTGACGACGGTCGATCTGGCGCTCCGCTTGGGGCGCCCGCTCCTCGTCGAGGGGCCGCCCGGAAGCGGGAAGACGGAGCTCGGCAAGACGCTCGCGGAGGGGTTCGACACGGAGCTGATCCGCCTCCAGTGTTACGAGGGGCTCACCGCCGAGAACGCCCTCTACGAGTGGAACTACACCAAACAGCTGCTCGCCGTGCAGGCCGACGAGGGCACGGTCGCCGGCGGCGCCGCGACGAACGGCGACGCCGGAGCTGTCGGCGAGCGCGACGGGGGCGGCGTCGCCGACGCGGTCAGCGGCGGCGACGCCGCCGGCTCGGTGTTCGGCGAGGAGTACCTCCTCGAACGCCCCCTGTTGCGCGCGCTCCGCAGTTCGGAGGGGCGCCCGCCGGTGCTGCTGATCGACGAGATCGACCGCGCGGACGAGGAGTTCGAGGCGTTCCTCCTTGAGCTGCTCTCGGACTTCCAGGTGTCGATCCCGGAGTACGGAACCGTGAGCGCGTCGACGCCGCCGATCGTGATCCTCACGTCGAACCGGACGCGGGGGCTGAGCGACGCGCTGAAGCGGCGGTGCCTCTACCTCCACGTCGAGCCGCCGTCGTTCGAGACGGAGTACGAGATCGTCCGCCGGAAGGTGCCCGAGCTCGACGCCGCGGTCGCCGCCGAGGTGTGCTCGGTGGTCGAGCGCCTGCGCGAGGAGTCGTTCCTCAAGCGCCCGGGCGTCGCCGAGACGCTGGACTGGGCGCGCGCGGTCGCCGCGCTGCGCCACGACGACGCCGACGAGCCGCTCGCGCCGGACGAGATCGAGCGGACGATCGGCTGCCTGCTGAAGGAGGCGGAGGACGTCGGTCGCGTCGACGCGGAACTGCTCGAACGGCTCCACGACGCCGCGAGCGCGGCGGCCGAGCGGACCGAGTGACCATGGCGCGCTCCGACGGCACCGCGACGGAGACGCCCGACTTCCCGGCGGCGAGGGAGCACCTGCTCACGGAGCTGATCCGGTTCGTCGCCGTGCTTCGGCGCGACGGCGTCGCCGTGCCGGCCTCCGGCGCCCTCGACGCCGCCCGCGCGATCGCGGCGGTCGGCCTGACAGACGAGCGTCGGGTCGAGGCGGCGCTGCGAGCGAGCCTGCTCTCCGAGACCGCCGACGGCGACCCCTTCGCCGAGGCGTTCCCGACGTTCTGGCACCGCCTCCGGAGCGGCCTCGACCGGATCGCCACCGCCCACGACGGCCCGTCGCCGGAGTCCGAGGAGGGGGACGACGGCGAGGACCGAACGGGGGACGAGGCGGGGCCGACCGCCGGCTCCGACGCCGACGACGCGGAGGAGCCCGGCCTGCTCGACGGCGCGGAGCCGCCGGAGATGGACGCCGACGGCGACCCCACCGTCCGGATCCCGACCGACCGCCGCCACGCCGCCGGCGATCGGCCGACCGGGGAGCCGCGCGAGGAGACGGACGGGCGCCGGTACAGCGCGGTCGGCGAGAGCGCGCTCGTCGAGGCGGACGTGCCGGCGCCGTCGAGCGCGGACCGCGCGGCCGCGGAGCGGTTCGTCGACGCGCTCTCGTCGCTGCCCGGGCGGCGCCGCCGGCGCTCCCCGACCGGACCGAACGTCGACGCGCGCGGCGCGCTGCGGGCGAGCCTGCAGACCGGCGGCGCGCCGATCGACCTCCCGCGCGACGCGCCGACGCCGAGCGAACTGCGGTGCTGTCTGCTGGTCGACGTCAGCGGGTCGGTGCTCGACACGATCGACCGGAGCGCGCTGCTCGGGCTCGGTGAGCGGGTCGCGGCGAGCGCCCGCGACGCCCGCGTCTTCCTCTTCGACACCGACCTCGCGGAGGCGACGGCGGCGTTCGCGGACCCGGGCGGCGAGCCGGCCGAGGCGCTCCGCGCCGCGCAGATCGAGTGGGGCGGCGGCACCAAGATCGGGGGCGCGTTCGACGCGCTGCGGCGGACCGCGCCGCACGCCGTCGACCGGCGGACGGTCGTCGTCGTCGTGAGCGACGGGCTCGACGTCGGCGACCCCGACCTGCTCACGGACGGGATCACGTGGCTCGCGGACCGCGCCGAGGGCGTCGTCTGGCTCAACCCGCTCGCCGTCTCCCCGTCGTTCGAGCCGGCGTCCCGCGGGATGAGCGACGCGGCCCCGTACGTCGACGGACTGTTCGGCTTCGCCGAGGGCGCGGACCTCGCGGAGGCCGCCCGCCAGATCGAGCGGCGCGGGCTCGGCGGCCCGGTCGGCTACGAGCACGACCCGCGTCGGACCGGCGGCGCGCCCGGAGGCGGACGCGGTCGCACCGACGACGAGGCCCGGACCGGCGACGCCGGCGAGGAGGGCGTCGTATGACGCGCCGAAGCCAGGGAGCCGACGGGACCGCCGGCGTCGGCGCCGACGGCACCGACGCCGACGAGGAGTGGCCCGGTCCGGTCCTCCGGGCGACGCGCGACGCGCTCCGCGACCGCGGCGCGCTCTCGGGGGGTCGCCTCGACCGCGTCACGGTCGGCGACTCGGCCGTGCTGGTGGAGCTCACGGAGCGAGACGGGGGATACCGGCGGCCCCCGGCCGGACTCGCGCACCTCCCAGAGGGATCCGCGCCGACGGTCCCGGACGACGTCGAGGGACTGCTGGCGCCGGTCCGAGCGGGGGAGACGGCGACCGGCGCCGCGACCGTCGCCCTCGGCGACCGCGCGCTCGCGGTGGCGACGCTGAACGCCTGCGCGGCGCCGCTGCTCGACTGGCGGGACGGCGACCCGATGGCGCTGCTCGACCCCTCGGTCGAGACGGTCGTCACGGTCGGTCTGTTCCGGCCGGCGTTCCGGAAGTTCGACGGCGTGGAGGTCCGCGCGATCGAGCGCGAGCCCGTCGACTCGGATGCGGTGTCGACCCCCGCGGGCGTGTCGCTGCGGTCGTTCGCCCCGGCGGAGACGGCGGGCGCGATAGAGGGGGCGGACGTGGTGTTCGTCACCGGCTCGACGCTCGTGTACGGCGGGACCGAGCGGTACCTGGAGGCGGCCCCGGGCTCGGCGACCGTCGTCGTGGTCGGCGCGACCGCCTCGTCGCTTCCGAGTCCGCTGTTCGAGCGCGGCGTCGACGTCGTCGCCGGCGCGGCGGTGGACGACCCCGCTCGGACGCGGGGCGCGGTGGCGGGCGGCGCCTGCGGCACGGACCTGCACGACCGCGGCGTTCGGAAGGTGTACGCGGCGCGCGACGCGCCGGCGACCATCGACCTGTGACCTGACATGACAGCAAGCAACTGGAGCGTACCGGAGACCGAAGTGGTACAGCGCGTTCGCGACCGACTCGACGCCGACGGCACCGACGTGCTCGCGACGATCGTCGACGTCGAGGGGAACGCCTACCGTCGCCCGGGGGCGAAGATGCTCCTCGACGACGACGGCTCGGGCGTCGGCTCGATCACGGCGGGCTGTATCGAGGACGACCTGCTCGCCGCCGCCGAGGCGGTCCGAGAGACCGGTCGCCCCGACCGGGTCACGTACGACCTGATGGAGGACGAGGACGACGTCTGGGGGCTCGGCGTCGGCTGTAACGGCGTGATCGACGTCCTCTTGGAACCGTTGACGGAGACGTACCGGCCGGCCGTCGAGGCGTTCGGCGCCGGCCGCGACGTCGCGGTGCTCACGGTGCTCTCCGCCGGCGGCGAGGGGGGCGAGGGGGGCGACGGCGGCGCGGGAGCCGGCGGCGACGGTGCGCACGCCGACCGAGACCGCCTCGGCGAGCGCGCCTACTACCGGCCCGACGAGGACCGGCTGACGCTCCCCGACGGGTCGCCCGCCGACGGGTGGCCGGTCGAGGCGCTCGCGGGGCCGGCGGCGGACCTCGCCGCGCGCGGCGCCGCCGACGTCGTCGCGGTCGAGGACGAGACGGGCGCGACGGTGGAGGTGTTCGTCGACGGGCTCGCGGCCCCGGACGACCTCGTGGTCTTCGGGACCGGCCACGACGTGGGGCCGGTGGTCGAACTCGGCGAGCGGAACGACTTCCGCGTCACCGTCGTCGGCTTCCGCGGCGGGGTCGACCTCGACGCGCGGTTCCCCGACGCCCACCGGACCGTGACGACGTCGCCGGCGGGGCTCGGCGACGCGCTCGACCTCGACGACCGGACGCACGCGGTCGTGATGACGCACAACTTCGTCGACGACCGGATCGCGGTGGAGGAGCTGCTCCGGTCGCCGGCGCCGTACGTCGGCCTGATGGGCCCGCGGGAGCGGTTCGAGGAGATGCTGGAGGCGTACGATGACGAGGGGACGACGTTCGGCGAGTCGGAGCTCGCGTCGCTGTACACGCCCGTCGGGCTCGACCTCGGCGGCGGAACGCCGTACCAGATCGCCCACAGCATCGTCGGAGAGGTCCTCGCGGTCAGCAACGACCGGACCCCGCGGCACCTGCGCGAGCGCGAGGGGCACATCCACGACCGCGTCGACGTCGAGACGCGCTCGGAGCCGGAGCCGCCGAGTCGGTGACGGCGGGCCCGAAGGCCGAAGGGCGGGCCGGCGGAGCGGCGACGCGGTCAGCGCTCGTCGGCCGACTCCCGAGCGATGACGAAGAACTGCTCCGGCCCGCGGAGGTCGACCCGCGCCACGTGCACCTCGACGGGGAGCGTCGATCCGTCGCGGCGGCGGTAGCGTCCGTCGAGCTCCCACATCTCGCCCGGATCCATCTCGGCCCAGACGCGCTTCGCCTCCTCCGGGTCGACCGCCTCGTCGATGTCCCAGACGCGCTTGCCGACGAGCTCCTCCTCCGAGTAGCCCAACTCGTCGCACAGCCGGCGGTTCACGTCCACGATCCGTCCGTCCGCGTCGTGGAGGTCGATGAGGTCCGGCGACTGCTCGAAGAGGATGTCCAGCTTGGCGGCCTTCTCCGCTAACTCCGCCTCGCGCTCCTTCCGGTCCGAGATGTCCCGGATGACGCAGACGTGTCCGCCGTCGTTGAGGGCGGCGAGCGAGAGCAGCTTCGGGTAGACGCTGTCGTCGACGCGCCGGCCGATCGACTCGTCTGACCACGGCTCCTCGGTGAGCGTGGGGATCACCTCCTGCTTGAGGCGTTCGACCTCCTCCTCCGGGACGGTCGTGACCCACGGTTCGCCGATCAGCGCCGCGGGCTCGACACCGTACAGGGCGGCGTACGCCTCGTTCATCTCCGTGTAGCGACCGTCTCTGTCGATGATTGCGATCCCCTCGTTGGAGGCCTCGATGGCCTTCGCCCAGAGGTCGGCCTCGCGCTCGGCGCGCCGCCGCTCGACCGCGTTGACGACGCGGTTCGCGAGGAGCTCGAAGCGGTCGGTGCCGCCGCCTTTCTGGAGGTAGTCGGTGACGCCCGCGGAGATGGCGCTGCTTGCGACGCCCTCCGACCCCTTCCCGGTAAAGAGGATAAAGGGTAGATTCGGTCGATCCGCACGGACGGTTTCGAGGAACTCGATCCCGTTCCGTCCCGGCATGTCGTAGTCCGACACGACGCAGTCGAACTCGGCGGCCGCGAGGGCGTCGAGCCCCTCGTCTACGTCCGCGGCCGTCTCCGCGACGATCCGGTCCTCGATGCGCGCGAGGTACGTGGCGGTGAGTTCCGAGAACTCCTCGTCGTCCTCCACGTGAAGCACCCGGATCGGAGCCTCCGTCTCCATGGATCCGGCGACTGGCTCGAACGACTTAGTTCACTTCCCATTCGCCTGCGGGGATCCGGCCCCGCCGACCCGTGCGGTCGGGACGCGGCCCGCGTCGATCAGAGCGAGAGGTGCGAGGTCGACCCGGGATCGTCGTCGTCGGTCCCGCCCTCGTGTCGGAACGAGTAGTCGTCGTCGGTCAGGTAGACGGCGCCCTCCTCGACGGCGACCTCGATCTCGCGGAGCGTCGTCCCGGCCGCCGGGCCGTTGTCGCACTCGCCGGAGCAGGCGTCGAACAGCGAGCCGTGGCGCGGGCAGATCACCTCGCCGTCCCGCATCGGCACGCCGTCGCCCGTGTCGAACCGCTGGCTCTCGTGCGGGCAGGTGTTGATCCACGCCCGGACGCCGGGATCCTCGTCGCACGGGACGAGCACGATCTCCCGGTCGTTCGTGAACGGATCCGCAGCCGTGAATCGGTATGACCCCCGCTCGGTGACGGCCTCGACGTCGGTGAGCTTCGTCCCGTCCGGCATCGGCCGAGTCCACGATTTCCCGGGTGAAAAGCGTCGCGGCGAACTCGCGGTCGCGCTCCACCAAGACTTAGCCCCCGGTCGTCACACGTTCGGCCATGCACGCCGACGAGATCGACCCGCAAGCGAAGGCGGCCGTCGAGCGTCAGGAGCGGTTGCCGCTGCCGCACAGCAGGTGGGGGCTGAAGCTCGCCCGGCTCCTCACCCGGCCGGTGATGCGGATCCGGAACCGGAACCCCCCGCCGGTCGGGCGGACGGTCGACGGGACGGTCCCCGGCCCCGACGGCGCGCTCGACGCGCGGCTCTACCTCCCGGACGCCGAGGGGCCGTTCCCGACGGTCGTCTTCTTCCACGGCGGCGGGTTCGTGCTCGGGAGCGTCGCCACCCACGACTGGCTCTGTCGGGGGCTCACGCGGGAGAGCCGCTGCGCCGTCCTCTCGGTCGGCTACCGGCTCGCTCCCGAACACCCGTTCCCCGCGGCGGTCGCGGACGCGTACGCCGCCGTCGAGTGGGCCGCGGACAACCCGGACTCGCTCGCCGGGACCGGGGAGGTGGCGGTCGCCGGCGACTCGGCCGGTGGGGCGCTCGCCGCGGTCGCCGCGCTCATGGCGGCCGAGCGCGACGGCCCCGAGATCACGCACCAGGCGCTGTTGTACCCGAGCGTCGGCGTCCACCCCGATCAGCCGTCGCTCCGGGAACACGCCGGGACCGTCCTCGACGAGGCCGACATCGAGTGGTTCTCCGACTGCTACTACGACGACGAGATTCACCGGCGGAACCCGTACGCCGACCCGACGAACGCCGGTGACCTCGGCGACGTCGCGCCCGCGACGGTGGTCACGGCGGGGTTCGACCCCCTCCGCGACGGCGGCCGGGCGTACGCCGAGCAACTGGTCCGGGACGGCGTCCCGACGCGGTACGAGAACTACGAGGCGATGGTCCACGGCTTCATGACGCTCCGCGAGGTCGACCGCGCCGAGGAGGCGATCGCGACCGTCGCCGACGACCTCGCCGGCGCGTTCGAGCGCGGCGCCAATCGATAGCGACCCGCGGGCGTCCGGCCGGTCGTCCGAGCGACGCTCGCCCGTCGAGAAGACGAAACGCGGCTGACCGATCGGGACGGCTCCGGACCGTTCAGGGTCGGTCGCGCTTTGTCGGCGAACGGTCGGCGGGCGCGTCGAAGCGCACGACGATCCGCTCGACGGTGGGCGCGTAGACGGTCATCTCTTTTCCCTTCTCGGAGTACCACGTGTTGACCGGCGCGATCAGGTCGGCGTCGCAGAGCCGATTGAGGTGGTAGGTGACGTTCTGGAGCGACGCGTCGACGTCGGCGGCGACGTCGGAGGCCGTGCCGGGACCGTCCGCGAGCGCGGCGAGGATCCGCTGAGCGGTGTCACACGAGAGGACGCGCAGCGCGTCGGTCGGCTCGTCGCGCCCGAGCACGACGTCCGTCTGTTCTCGGGGGGCGTGGTCGACTGTCGGTCGGTGTGGTAACGCGCTTGCCATGAGGTCTGGAGGGCGAACAACGGTTCTGTTTGTTCGGTTCGAGTCGAACAAGCGAATCAAACAGTTTAATACTTACGGAATGCCTACCTCTGGTATGGCTGTTCGACACGTTCATGCGTCGGAGCGACGAGGTCGCCCGTATGAGTGAGAACGCCGAGGCCGCCCGCGAGCGCGTCATCGAATCGCTCGAGCAGTCGGCCGAGGTGTACGGGCTGAGCCGCAGCGCCGGCCGGATATACGGCGTTCTCTACTTCGCGGACGCCCCGCTGTCGATCCCCGAGCTCGTCGACCGGACCGGGTACGCGAAGTCGACCGTCAGCAACGTCACTCGGACGCTCACGCGCGTGGGCCTGATCCACCGTCGGTCGTCCGACGGCGGCGGGCGGCGGGTTCGGTTCGCCGCCGAGCGCGAGATCTGGTACATCCTGCAGGACGTGTTCCAACAGTACGTGCAACGAGAGCTCCAGACCACCCTCCGGACGATCAGACGCGCGGAACGCGGGCTGGACGACGGAGACGGCGTCGAGGCCGAGCGGATCCGCGAGCTCCGAGAGACGTACGAGGACCTCCAAGAGATCGTCGAACTCGCGTCGGAGCTCTCTGCCGCGGAGCTGCGCGACGCCCTGGACTCGTACGAGGGGTAGCGCTCACCGAGCCGTCGGGGGCGCGAGCGAGCCCGTCCGCCGATCGAAGCCTCTTCTCCTCCTGCTTACCGATCGAAGCCTCTTCCCCTCCTGCTTACCGACCGAAGCCTCCTACCAGTACACCGTGTACGTACACGCGTCGCCGCCCTCGCGTCGGCAGTCCGGCCCGGTCTCCTCGATGAACACGAACGCGTCGACCGGCGCGTGTTCCTTCGCCACGCCGCGGATCAGCCCGCGGTCGAACGGGCACGGATACGGCGTGTGACACGTCACTTCGCCGGCCCGGTCGTCCGTCCGCTCGAAGCGGTACTCGCCTATCTCTCCGCCGCGATGGTTCCGCCGGTACGCCTCGTCGATACCGCGAAGCCCGCCCGCGACGGTCGCGGACTCGCTCGGCCAGTCCGCGACGTCGGGAAGCTGCTCGCCGAGGCGGTCGAGGACGTGCGGCTGGAGGTCCGTCGCGATGGTCTCGAAGGCGTCTAGCCACGCCTGCTGCGGGTACCACTCGTCGGGAGAGGGGTCCCGGATCCCCTCCTCCGCGAGCGCCGCGAGCGCCCGTTCGCGGTACGCGTCGGAGAACCGTCCCATCCCCTCCTCGACGATAGAAAGGACAGTTCGACCGTTCACTTCCACGTCGCGGTCGAACGGCTCGTACGGTGTCATGATAACTGTCTAACGAATTCGGAGTGATAAACCCAGCACATCGGACGACCGGGCGGCCGACGCCGGGCCGCGGCGCGGCGTTCGAGGTGACCCTCGCCCGCGGACATGTTTCAGATTATATGACAAAAACATAATACGGGTGGGGGCGCCTCGTGGACGCATGGTGAAGAGCACGGTCCGGTTTCCCGAGTCGGTGGTCGGCGAGATCGAGTCGCTGGTCGAGAGCGGCCAGTTCGAGAGCAAGTCCGAGTTCTACCGTTTTTCGACCGACAACGTGCTGAATCAGGTGCTCGACGACTACGAACCAGAGACCATCGACTACGAGCAGATCAGGGAGGAGGTGATGCCGCAGGCGGAGCGCGAGCTGGGCGCCGACGCCGACGCGGATCACCCGCCGTTCTTCGAGTCGGTCGCGTTCGTCAGGAAGTTGGCCCTCCGCGGGAACGTCAGCGACGCCGAGGACTTCATCGACCACCAGTACGTCCCGGGCGACCGGCACGCGGTCCTCCTCGAGGAACTGCTCCGGCTGTACCGAGACGAGACGGCCCCCGCTCCGCGACAGGCCCCCCCGGACCGCGAGCCGCGCGCCGCGCCGGAGGAGCGACAGCACTGACCGGGAATCGCCGCCGCCTCACCGGTTCAACCGCCATCGGATCGCCGCGGCCGCGACCAGCACCGTCGCGAACGTGACGCCTCCGGATATCAGCGCCCCGCGGGCCCCCGTCGTTCCCGTGGTGATGACGCTCACCGACGCCCCGCCGCCCGCGACGGCGGCGCCGCCGGCCACCCCGCCGAATCCGATACAACAGAGGCTCAACAGCCCAACGAGCGACAGCGACCCCAAGAGGCCGTCGTCGCTCACGGCTCGCTCACCCGCCGTCCGACCGCGTCGAACGCGGCCGAGGGCGACGCGTCGGTCGCAGTCGATGCGAACGCGATCACGGTCGCTCTCGTCGGCCCGCGTGTGAATAGCTGACGGGATCGGGCGCGGGGCGCGCCGGACCGCTACCTCGACGCGGGGACGGAGACGACCGTCGTCGACGCGTCGCGGAGGACGCGCTCGGTAGTGCTGCCGAGCAGGTCCCCCGCGGCGTCGCGGGCGCCGCGGGTCCCCATGACGATCGCGTCGGCGCCGATCTCGTCCGCGTACGCGACGATCTCCCGCGACGGGACGCCCTCCCCGATCGCGGTCTCGCAGTCCATCCCCGCCGCCGTCGCCTCGGACTCGATCCGCTCGACGGCCGCCTCGAGACGGACCCGCTGTTCCGGGTCGTCGTCGTCGAACGCGCCCGGCTTCCCGGACCGCTCGTAGGTCGGGAGGTCCTCCAGCACGCCGAGGACGTGGACCGTCCCGTCGGGCGCCGTGATCTCGACCGCGTCCTCTACGGCCGCGAACGCGGCGTCGCTACCACCGGTCGGGATCAGGGTCGTGCCGTACATGCGGTCGGTGGTACGGGCGCGTTTCTGAAGAGGATTACCGTCGGGCGGGATCCGCTCTCGACCGTCGCCGCGATCGCGGCCCGGATCTCTTCCGGCGAACTCGCCGCGAACGGGCCGTTGAACGCTCAGTAAGATACTTTAGCGTTCGGAGCTTAACTGTTACCAAGTGTCATGGAGGCCGTGGACGACGTGTCGGATCGGATCCGATCCGACGGCGACTCGGAGGGGCGTCACGCGTATCGGACGGACCGGGCCGCCCGCGAGGGCGGTCGGTTCCTCGGCGAGGTCGACGACGAGCGCTTCCGCGAGGTGCTCGCGCGCCACCCCGAGGCGTGCGAGGCGTTCAGGATGATATCCGGGGCCGGATACCGGGACCCGGCGGAGGCGATGGGCACCTACTCCGCGGCGGAACACGCCGGGCGGGTCAGGACCGACGTCGAGTCGATCGCGGCGGTCCTGAGCGACGCGGACCACACCTGCGTCGTCAGGCTCGACACCGCCGACCCGCAGCTCGCGACGGTTCGGAACGGGGTCGAGCGGGCGCAGATCGAGTTCGACACCGCGCGGGTCCGCTGGGTCCCGCCGGACGCGGGAGAGCCCGGCGGCTGACTCGACGGTCGGATCGCGCGTCCGACCACCGTGACTACAGTCGCTGTTTGGGTAACGGACAGCCCTTTGCGAGCGGTGGCCCGTCTCTCCGTATGGACGACACTCCGATCTCTCGGCGTCGGTTCGCCGCGAGCGGGATCGCCGCCGCGGCGGTCGCCGCCGCGGGCTGTCTCGGCGGGACGTCCGGTGACGGCGAACCGGGATCGAACGGCGCGGACGGCGACCGCGTGCTCAGGCTGTCGCTCTCGGGACTCGGCGACGCCCTCCGTGACAGGTACGTCACCGATCCCGAGGAGGCCGATCCGAACTGGGCGGACGGGGCCTTCGAGGCCGTCAGGAACGGAACGACGCTGACGACGCAGTACCGGAAACCGTTCTTCTCGGACGCGGACGATCCGACGTACGCCCGACACGACGGGACGTACTACTGGCTCGACTCGGTCGTCGTCGACGAGGTCGCCGTCTCGCGTCCCGTGCTCAGACTGTTCGAGCCCGCGGAGACGAGCGACGGAGCCGCCGAGCCGAAGAGCGCTGATGCGCTTCCGGCGATCGACCGGCGGGCCGTCGAGATCGCGCACCACGCGGCGCGGGCGCGGGGGAACGAGGGCGGGATGCCGGTGGGGCTGGTCCGGCGCGGCGGTTACGTGTACCGCCGGGACGACGCCGCGGCGGAGAGCGACCTGCTCGCGGCGGACGGCCCCGACCGCGTCACCGTTCGCGACACGGAGTATGTCGTCGAGATCACCGAGGAGGAGTTCCACGAGCCGGTGTACCGAGCGACCGGTGAACGGGTGGCCGACACGCCGGAGCGGATGGAGGCGATACTCCGCGCCGAGTTCGTCGGCGCCCGGATCTCCCGCGACGGCCTCTCCGCCGACGCGAGAGACCTCCTGCTGGAGGCCGAGGCCGACGAGTACCGCGAGTCGCACCCGTACTCGGAGGCGTACCGGGAGGTGCTCCGAGCGCTCCACGAGCGACCGTACATCGACGGGAACGTCCGGAAGGACGCCGGGGTGGACTCGAACCGGGCCGACCTGTGCCGGTACGACGACGTGTACTACGACTACCAACTCCGGTTCGTCTCCCTCTGACCGTCGATCGGCCGGTTCGATTCGTCGTTCTGATCGTATCGGCCGTTATTTCGGAGTTATCCGATCTTTCTTTTGCCGTTCTGCGCCAGACTTATGATATCGTGGGCGATGTCGTATCATAACTGACGATGACACAACAGGATCCGTCGGACGGGATCGAACAACTCTTCGCCGATACCGTTCGCGACACGATGGGAAGCGCCGTGTACGGCGACTGGCGATCGATCCATAACGCGGACGCGGTGCCGCTCGCCTTCGGGTTCCCGTACCCGGAGTCGTTCCCGAACGAGGAGCTGGCCGCCGCCACCGATTCGCTGCTGTCGAGCGAGCCGGAGCGCGCGCTCCAGTACGGCGGCGGCGACGCCGACGGACTCCGCGACCTCGTCGTCGACCGGGCGCGGGACCGCGGCATCGACTGCGCCGCGGAGACGGTCCACGTCACGAACGGTGCGACGCGGGCGATCGACACGGTCTGTCGGACGTTCCTCGAACCGGGCGACGAGGTCGTCGTCGAGGCGCCGACGTTCATGGGCGCGCTGGGCATCTTCCGGAACCACGGCGCGGCGGTGACCGGCGTGACCGTGGACGAGGAGGGGCTCGACGTCGACGCGCTCGCGGACGACCTCGCCTCGCGCGCGCAGTGCGGCGCGGCCCAGCCGAAGCTCGTCTACACGATCCCCGACTTCCAGAACCCCACCGGGGTCACGATGGCGACGGACCGACGCGAGCGGCTCCTCGACCTCGCCGAGCGGTACGACTTCGTCGTGCTCGAGGACGACCCGTACGGCCGGCTGCGGTACGAGGGCTCCGAGCGACCGCCCCTCAAGGCCCTCGACGTCGACGACCGCGTGGTCCGTGTAAACACCGTCTCGAAGACGATCGCGCCCGGGGTCCGAACGGGATGGATCGTGGCCGACGAGACGACGACGGCGCAGTTCGATCGGATCGACGCTGGCGGCGAGCCGAGCTTCACCCGCGGGCTGATCGATCGCTACTGCACGGACGGGCGGCTCGACCGAGCCGTCGCTCGGCTGTGCGAGGGGTACGAGCGGCGACGGGACCGGATGCTCGCGAGCCTCGAAACGCACATGCCGCCGAGCGCGACGTGGAGCGAGCCGAGCGGCGGGTTCTTCGTCTGGGTCGAGTTCCCGGAGGGGACCGACGCCGAGGCGATGCTGCCCGACGCCATCGACGCCGGTGTCACATATCTCCCCGGGACGTTCTTCTACCCCGACGACGGCGGCCGGCGATTCGCTCGCCTCTCCTTCAGTTACGCGTCGCCGTCAGCAATCGACGACGGTATCGAGTCGCTGGCCCGGACCGTCCGCGACCGCGTCTCGGTGACCGGCGGGAAGAACGGGTAGACCGGCGGCGCCCAGCGAGTCGGACGCGGACCAGCGAACTGGTCGCTGTCTAGTGGGGATCGCCACCGAGCGACGAGCCGCATCACCGACCGCGAGACGCCGCTTAATATTGTATTAATAACTGGTAGTGTTGGTCACGCCCCCATGCAACAGCCTTATTATACACAAACAGCCAGTGTGGTCCGAGATGGTATCAGATTACTCCAACGATTCCGGAGTAAACTCGACGAGTATCGGGTTTCAATCCAGTATCGGCTCCGTTTGTGAGGTGAGTCATGACGGTTGAGACCTACGGGGCGATATCGCTGTTCCCGCCGCTGTTCGCGATCGTGCTCGCGATGGTCACCCGGAAGCCGGTCCTCTCGCTGTTCCTCGGCATCTGGTCGGGCGCGGTGATTTTCACCGCGAACGTCGGCGTGGTGCAGTCGCTCGACTGGGTGGTCTCTTCGATCGGGGAGAGCACGTTCAACGCGAAGATCATGCTGATCGTGCTGTTCCTCGGCGCCGGCGTCGCGCTCATCTGGCGGCTCGGCGGGGCCTCCGCGATCGCGAACGCCGCGACCTCGCGGCTCGACTCACAGCGGAAGGTCGGGCTCGCGACGTGGGTCTTCGGCATGCTGTGGTTCTTCGGCGACTACTCGAACACGGCGATCGTCGGCACGACGATGCGGGAGATGGCCGACGAGCTGCGCATGTCCCGCGAGAAGCTCGCGTACATCATCGACTCGACGGCCGCGCCGGTCGCGACGTTCGGGATCTCCAGTTGGGTCGTCTACCAGCTGAGCATGATCCGGGAGGGGTACTCGGCGGCGGGCATCTCGCCCGAATCGGAAGCGGTGCCCGGCGCGTTCGCGCTGTTCATCCAGAGCGTCCCGTTCAACGTCTACTGCATCCTCGCGGTGGCGATGGTCGGGATCATCGTGCTCAGCCAGCGCGACTTCGGCGAGATGCTCACGGCCGAGACCCGCTCGTGGACGGAGGGGAAGCTGCTCCGCGACAACGCGGTTCCCATGCAGAGCGCGGAGGACAGCCTCGGCGACCTCCTGACCGACTCGCCGCAGCTTCGGTTCTTCCTGGTCCCGGTCGGGGCGCTCATCACGGTCGTCATCGGCGGGGCCTTCTTCACCGGACTCTCGGCGTCCGACCCCGGCGCCTCGACGCTCGACGTCGTCGGGAACGCGCAGTTCGTCGACGCGCTGCTCTGGGGGACGTTCGCGATGGTCTCGGTCGCGATCGCGCTCGGCGTGGGCAGCGGCGTCGCCTCGCTCGACGAGGCGATGGAAACGGTCATCGACGGGTTCGGTATGATGCTGACCGCGCTGTCCATCCTCGTGATGGCGTGGACGATCGGGACGGTCACGACCGCGCTCGGGACCGGCGTGTACGTCACCAACGTCGCCGAGGCGTTCGTCACTCCGACCCTGCTCCCCCTCGTCGTGCTGTTCGCGGCCGCGGTCGTCGCGTTCTCCACCGGCACGTCGTGGGGCACGATGGCGATCGTGACGCCGATCGCGATCCCGCTGGCGTACAGCGTCGGCGGCGGCACCGCGGCGCTGTTGCCGGTGGCCGTCGGAACGATCTTCAGCGGGGCGATCTTCGGCGACCACTGCTCGCCCATCTCCGACACCACAATCCTGGCGTCGACGTTCACGGGATCGGACCACATCGACCACGTCCGGACGCAGATGTACTACGCGGTGACCGTCCTCGGCGTCTCAGCGCTGCTCCTGCTGACGTGGGGCGTCACCGGGATCACGCCGGTGATCCTGCTGCCGGTCGGCGCGACCCTGCTGTACGGGATCGTCTACGTCCTCTCCGAGCTGGACGCCGGCCGGAAGGACGTCCTCGCGAAGCCGGTCGAGTCCGCACAGCAGACGCCGGCGTCGGCCCCGTCCGACGACTGACTCGTCCGGACGGCGTTCGCGGCGTCGCGACGCGTGACGGCTCGTCGACGCCGCGGCCCGTTCCTGTCGTCTCAGGGGTACTTTCATATTCGGCTCCGAACTATGCGTGTGTATGACTGGCAAAGGTAGCGATCCGGTCGAACGACTGAAACGCGTCGCCGATATCGACGTCGATGCGTTCGACGCCCGGGTCCGCGAGGAGGCCGACGCGATCCGGGCCCACGTCGAGGCGGGGACGTTCGACAACGAGCAGGTGACGACGGGGCTCGAGTACGAGTTCTACGCCGTCGACCGCGAGACGGACAACCTCCGTCGGATCCCGCGGTCGCTTCTGGGCTGCGTGGGGTTCGACCGGGAGCTCGGGCTCCACAACGCGGAGCTGAACTCGGCTGTCCACCCGTTCACCGGCCGCGGCATCGACGCCGTCCGGGCGGACGTGACCGGGAAGCTCGACGCGCTCCAGCGGCGCGCCGCCGCGGACGGGATCCGCGTGGTGAGCGACGGGATGTGGACGATCGGCCCGGCGGAGAGCGCGACGGACGACTACCTGACCGAGGCCACGCACGAGGAGGGGTTGACGCTGGGGATCAACGTCAGCAACGGGGTCCGATATCACGGGTTCGCCAGCGTCGGCGCGGACCGGTTGATCGGGAGCGAGATCGACGTCCCCGGCGCGAGGATCGACGCGGACAGCGCGGGACCGGTCAGTCTCACCACGTCGATCCAGCCCCACTACCAGCCCCGCCGCGCCGCGGACCTCCCGAGGTATCACCGGATCGCGACGCGGCTCGCCGGGCCGCTGCTCGCGCTCGCCGTCAACTCGCCGTTCCTGCCGCCCGCGCTCTACGACGACCCCGGCCCCGACCGCGAACTGCTCGTGGCGGACGGGTACGCCGAACACCGGATCCCGGTGTACGAGCAGATGATGAATCCGCCGGGACGCGATCGAAAGGTGAAGTTCCCCCGCGACATCGACAGCGTGGGGGCGGCCATCGACCGTATCGCGGCCGACCCGGTGCTCGTCCCGGCGGAGATCGAGGCGGAGGGCCGGTTCGACGACGAGTTCGTCCACTTCCGACACAAACACGGGAGCTACTGGCGGTGGGTCCGGCCGGTGTTCGACGGCGCGACCGAGGGGAGCGCGAGCGCCCGGATCGAGTTCCGCCCGCTCCCCGGCCAGCCGACGATCCCCGACGCGGTGGCGATCCTCGCCGCGTTCGGCGGGGCGATGCGGGGGATCGCGGAGCGCGGCCACCCGGTCGTCGACCTCCCCTGGGAGCGGGCCGAATCGAACTTCTACGCGGCCGCCCGCAACGGGCTCGACGCCGAAATGGAGTGGATCACGGCCGACGGTGCGACGACGACGGAGACCGCGGGACTGTACCGCGACCTGTTCGCCGCCGCGAAGGACGGACTTGAGGAGCACGGCTGTACGACCGACCAGATCGCCGCGGCGCTCTCCCCGCTCCGGAGCCGAGTCGAGACCGGCCGGACGCCCGCGGACTGGAAGCGGTCGGCCGTCGCCGTCGCCCTCGACGACGGGGCGACCCCCGCCGAGGCGATCCGGTCGACGCAGCGCGCCTATATCCGGCTCCAAGCGCGAACGCTCTACGACGAGTCGCTCGCCGACTGGCCGGGGCCCGAGTCCGTTCTCCTCGGGTGACTCGGGGGCGGCGCGTCGGCCGAGAGCGAGTCCGTCACGGCGGGGCGGTCCGGCCCGCGAAACGGGTCACTCGCGCCGCATCGATATCCCGGAGTAGCCGCAGGCGTCGCAGGAGAGCGTCTCGCGGGCGCCGAACCGGTACGCCACCAGCGGATCGCCACAGCGGGGGCAGGGGTCGCCGGCGGCCGGCGGCGGGGCGTGGCGGACCCCGGCGACGACGAGTCGGACGGCGAGCTCGTGGGCGGCGTCCTCGTCGACCGCGCCGCCCCAGATCACGTTGGCGTCGGCGCCGATCCGCTCTCTGACCGCCGCGATGACGTCGGTCGCGGCGGCGATGCTGGTCTCGGGGTCGACGACGACGTCCACGAGCACCGCGCTCGCGTCGGTCGCGTCGACCCCCTCGGGGAGCCCGTCGAACGCCGCCGCGACCGCGGCACCCGGGGCGTCGCGGTCGGCGGTCCCGGTTCCCAGCGCGGCGACGCCGGCCGAGAGCACCGTCTCGGCGTCGGTGAGGTCGAGGTTGACGAAGCCGGGCTCCTGGACCGTCGCGAGGAACGCGCGGATCGCCGCCTCGACGGCGTCGCCCTCCGCGAGCAGCACCGCGTCGACGGCGTCGCGGACCGCGGACAGCGCGTCGTCGTCGGCCGCGTTCGCGGGGACGACCGCGACCGCGAACGCGTCGAGCCCGCCGAGCGCCCGAAGCGACTCGACCGCCTCGTGGCCCTCGCCGACCTCGTCGGGATCGAGCGCGACGACGACCGCCGCGGGGGGCGACGCGTCTGCCGGCGCCGGCGCGGCGCCACGCTCGGTCGCGGAGGCCGCCTCCGCGAGGAGGGCCGCGACCGACGCGTACCGGGCGTTGCGGAACGCCGAGCCCGCGAGCCGGTCGCCGTGGGCGCCGAGGCCGCAGACGACGACGGAACCGCCGAGGGCGTCGGCCGCCTCGCGCAGGTCGTCCCGGTGAGACATCTGGAAGGGCCGTTTCGGCTCCGTCGACAAACCCCTTCCCACTCGCGGGCCGGACGGGCGACCGATCGCGGCCGGCGATCGATCGCTTCGGACGATCCCTCCCGAGGCGCCGCGGGTCGGATCCCAACCGCTAACCGAGCCCGATCACAACCGCTTCGCATGGACCGCTTCCGGAACACGGGACAGCCGGACTGGGACTGGTGGGGACGGATCTGGCCGACGCCGGGCGAGACGCTCCGGCGGCTCGGCGTGGCGCCGGGCGACCGCGTCGCCGAGATCGGCTGCGGCAACGGCTACTTCGCCCTCCCGGCCGCGCGGGTCGCCGACCCGGCGTCGGTGTACGCCGTCGACCTCGACGGGTCGCTGCTCGCGGAGCTCGAAGGGCTCGCGGCGGAGCAGGGGATCGAGAACGTCGTGCCGGTCCGCGGCGACGCGCGCGACCTCGCCGCGCTCCTCCCCGAGCCGGTCGACGTCGCGCTGCTGGCGAACGCCTTCCACGGGATCGACGACCGGGCCGGCTTCGTCTCGGGCGTCGCCGGCGCGCTCGCCGTCGACGGGCGGTTCGTCGTCGTCAACTGGCGCGACCGGCCGCGGGAGGAGACGACGCTCGCCGGCGAGCCGCGCGGCCCGCCGACCGAACTGCGAGTGGGTCCGGCGGAGACGCGGCGCGCGGTCGAGGACGCCAGCGACCTGCGGCTCGCCCGCGAGGTCGACCTCCCGCCGTTCCACTACGGGCTCGTCTTCGAGCGGTGAGGCGGGTCGCGGCGCGGCTCCCCGCGCGAGCCCTCCCGTCGCCTGCCCCCGGCGGCTTCCCCGGCGCGTATGCGGTCGATTTTTGACGAGGCGGCCCCGAACCGGGGTATGACCATCGAACCGGCCGAGATCGAGGAGCTCATCCAGGCGGGGATCCCGGACGCCGTCGCCCGCGTGACGAACCCCCGGATCCACGACGACGAGGACGAGGACGCGCACTTCGCGGCCGTCGTCGTCTCCCCCGCCTTCGAGGGCGAGTCGCTCGTCGACCAGCACCAGCGCGTGTACGACGCCGTCGGCGACCACATGACCCGGTCGGTCCACGCGCTGGAGATCAAGACGTACACGCCCGCCGACTACGCCGAGCACGGGAGCGGCAGCCTCGCGCCGGAGCTCCGCGACGCGGGGCTGTTCCCGGTCGACGAGGCGTAGACCCCGGCCGCGACGCGTAGACACCGACCCCGGTCCCGACCCCGGCCGCGACGCGCACCGCGCCGGTTCGGCTCCCCGCGTCCGCGTTCGACTGAGCGCTTTCAGTAGCTTTTACCCGGTCTCGCGGGAAGCGTCGCGCATGGGTGACGACTACCGCACGGAGGAGGACAGCCTCGGCGAGATGCAGGTGCCGGCCGACGCCTACTGGGGCGCGCAGACCCAGCGCGCGGTCGAGAACTTCCCGATATCCGGGATCCCGATGAGCCGGCGGTTCATCCGCGCGCTCGGCGTCGTGAAGAAGGCGGCCGCGCAGGCGAACCGCGACCTCGACCTGATCGACGAGGACACCGCGGAGGCGATCGTCGCCGCCGCCGACGAGGTGATCGCCGGCGAGCACGACGACCAGTTCCCGGTCGACGTGTTCCAGACCGGCTCGGGGACCTCCTCGAACATGAACGCCAACGAGGTGATCGCCAACCGCGCCGCCGAGATCGCCGGCGCGGAGATCGGCGACCGCGTCGTCCACCCGAACGACCACGTCAACTACGGGCAGTCGTCCAACGACGTGATCCCCACGGCGATGCACGTCGCGTCCCTGGAGGCCGTCGAGAAGGACCTCGTGCCCGCCCTGGAGACGCTCCACGCCGAGCTGGAGGCGAAGGAGACCGCGTTCGACGGCGTCGTCAAGACCGGCCGCACGCACCTCCAGGACGCGACGCCGATCCGCCTCGGCCAGGAGTTCGGCGGCTACCGGACCCAAGTCGCGAAGGGGATCGAGCGGGCCGAGACCGTCCAGTCGAACCTGCGCGAGCTCGCCCTCGGCGGTACCGCGGTCGGCACCGGGCTCAACACCCATCCCGACTTCCCGGAGCTCGCCGCGGAGTACATCTCCGACGAGACGAACACGACGTTCCGCGAGGCCGACAACCACTTCGAGGCGCAGGCGGCCCACGACGCGATGGCGGAGGCACACGGCTCGCTCCGGACCATCGCCGGGAGCATGAACAAGATGGCGAACGACCTGCGGCTGCTCGCCTCCGGCCCGCGCAACGGGCTCGGCGAGGTCGAGCAGCCGGAGAACCAGCCCGGCTCCTCGATCATGCCCGGGAAGATCAATCCCGTCGTCGCCGAGTCGGTCAATCAGGTCCACAAGCAGGTCGTCGGCAACGACGCCGCGATCTCGGCCGGCGCCGCCCGCGGCGAGATCGACCTGAACCTTTATAAGCCGGTCATCGCGCACAACTTCCTCGAATCGGCCGAGCTGCTCTCGAACGCCGCCGAGACGTTCGGCGAGCGTTTCGTCGCGAAGCTGGAGGCCAACGAGGAGCACTGCGAGACCCGCGTCGAGCAGTCGATGGCTCTGGCGACCGCACTGAACCCCGCGATCGGCTACGACAAGGCGTCGAAGGTCGCGAAGACGGCTTTAAAAGAGGGGAAAAGCGTCCGCGAGGCCGCGGTCGAGGCCGGCTACCTCACCGAGGCGGAGGCGGACGAGGTGCTCGACCCCGAGGCGATGACCCACCGCGTCATCCTCGGCGACGAGGACTGAGACCCGGGATCGTCGGGGGCGTCAGTCGACGACCTCACAGCCCAGTTCTTCGAGCCGCCGGACCGCGGCGGGGCGGTCGGTCTCTTTGATCAACACGTGGTCCGTCGCGTACGACGAGAGGACGAACACCGAGACTTCGACCTCGGCGAGCGCCGTGGCCACCGCCGCCAGGAACCCGACGAGCTCGAACGGGAGTTCCATCTCGAAGGTGAGGCGCTTCCATCCGGGCTCGACCGCGTCGGCGTCGACCGCGTCGACCTCGTCCTCCTCGACGACCACCGTCGTCTCGCCCGCCTCTCTGATCGTCGCGAACGCGGCGGAATGATCGCGGTCGGTCCGGCAAACCGCGTACGTCTCGTCCGACACGCTGACCGTTCCGCCGTCGAGGAACTCGGTCGGGTCCATGCCGACCGCAGTCGTTCGGCGGATAAAAATGCCCGTCGCCGTCTCCCACCGTCCCCGCCGCTCGCGCGGAATCGGCACCATTTAAGCCGCTCTCGGTCCCCCTTCGAGACGGATGAAACTACACGAATATCAGGCGAAGACTATCTTCGCGGACGCCGGGATCCCGGTCCCGGATTCCCGGCTCGCGACGACCGTCGACGAGGCGCTCGACGCCGTCGACGAGATCGGCTACCCGGCCGCGATCAAGGCGCAGGTCCACGTGGGCGGCCGCGGCAAGGCCGGCGGCATCAAGATCGCGACCGACCGCGACGAGGCCGAGGCGTACGCCGAGGAGATCCTCGGGATGGACCTGAAGGGGTACACCGTCGACTCGGTGCTCGTCGAGGCCGGCGTCGACTTCGTGGACGAGCTGTACGTCGGCGTCACGATGGACCGCGGCGAGGGGAAGCCCGTCCTGATGGTGTCGACCGAGGGCGGCGTGAACATCGAGGAAGTCGCTGAGGAGAACCCCGACGCGATCGCGCGCGAGCACGTCGACCCCGCGTTCGGGCTCCACCCGTACCAGGCCCGCAAGGTCGTGTACGAGGCGGGCGTCGACGCCGACGTCGCGCTCGACGTGGCGTCGATCCTCTCGACGCTGTACGACCTCTACGAGGGGAACGACGCCTCCGAGATCGAGGTCAACCCCGTCATGATCACGGGCGACCGCGAGGTCGTCGCGGCCGACGCCGTGATGAACATCGACGAGGACGCGCTGTTCCGCCAGCCGGAGCTGGCCGAGATGGCCGAGGCGTCCTACGAGGACGACCTCGAACGGAAGGCCGGCGAGTACGGCTTCGACTACGTCCGCCTCTCGGGCAACGTCGGCATCATCGGCAACGGCGCCGGGCTCGTGATGACGACGCTCGACCTGGTCGACTACTACGGCGGCAAGCCCGCCAACTTCCTCGACATCGGTGGCGGCGCGAAGGCCGAGCGCGTCACGAAGGCGCTCGACATGGTGTTCTCCGACCCCAACGTCGACAGCGTCGTGTTCAACATCTTCGGCGGGATCACCCGGGGCGACGAGGTCGCGAAGGGGATCAACGAGGCGCTCGCGGAGTTCGACGAGATCCCGAAGCCGGTCGTCGTCCGGCTCGCCGGGACCAACGCCGAGGAGGGGATGGAGATCCTGAACACCGACCTGATCGAGGTCGAGGAGACGCTGGAGGAAGCGGTCCAGCGCGCGGTGAAGAACGCGGAGGAGGTGACCCAATGAGCATTTTCGTCGACGACGACACCAGAGTGGTAGTCCAGGGGATCACCGGCGGGGAGGGGAAGTTCCACGCCGGCCAGATGATCGAGTACGGCACGAACGTCGTCGCCGGCGCGGTGCCCGGCAAGGGCGGCCAGGAGGTCGCCGGCGTCCCCGTCTACGACACCGTGGACGAGGCCGTCGAGGCGGAGGACGCCGACGCGTCCGTCGTCTTCGTCCCGCCGGCGTTCGCGGGCGACGCCATCTTCGAGGCGCTCGACACGGACCTCGACCTCGCGGTCGCGATCACCGAGGGGATCCCGACCCAGGACATGGCGAAGGTGAACAAGCGGCTGGGCGAGACCGACACGCGCCTGCTCGGCCCGAACTGCCCCGGGATCATCACGCCGGGCGAGGCGAAACTCGGCATCCTGCCCGGAAACATCTTCGCCGAGGGCAACGTCGGGCTCGTCTCCCGCTCCGGCACCCTGACGTACCAGGTGGTCGATAACCTCACCGAGCGCGGGATCGGTCAGACGACCGCGATCGGCATCGGCGGGGACCCGATCATCGGCACCTCCTTCATCGACGCCCTGGAGGCGTTCGAGGCCGACACCGAGACCGACGCGGTCGTGATGTGCGGCGAGATCGGCGGGGAGGACGAGGAGCAGGCCGCGCGGTTCATCGGCGAACACATGGACACGCCGGTCGCCGGCTTCATCGCCGGACGGACGGCGCCGCCGGGCAAGCGGATGGGCCACGCGGGCGCCATCGTCTCCGGCTCCGGGACCGGCACCGCGCAGTCGAAGATCGACGCGCTCAACAACGCGGGCGTCCCCGTCGGCGACACCCCCGAAGAGGTCGCCGACCACGTCGAGGACTTCCTGTAAGCGACGACGGGGTGGGCCCCCGACTCGATTTCAGCCGTTCCGGTTCTCAGTCCTGACCATCGGAGCGAAAGCTAAACTTACCGGTAGTGTGACGGCCACCTATGGATACCGCTCCCGGGAACGACGGCGACGATCCCACCGCCGACGCCTTCCGCGGAGGGGAGCCCGCCGGCGGCGGGCCGCGACGGGTGCTCATCGTCGACGACGAGCCCGGCGCCGCGGACCTCGCGGCGACCCACGTCGAGCGACTGGTCGACGGGATCGAGACGGTGACGTACACCGCCCCGGACGACGCGCTCGCGGCGGTCGAGTCGGAGCGTATCGACTGCGTCGTCAGCGACTTCGACATGCCCGGCAGCGACGGGCTCGAACTGCTCACCGCGGTCCGCGAGGTCGATCCCGGGATCCCGTTCGTGCTGTTCACGGGGAAGGGGTCCGAAGAGATCGCCAGCGAGGCGATCTCCGCCGGGGTGACGGACTACCTCCAGAAGGGCGGCGGCCAGGACCGGTACGAGATGCTCGCGAACAGCGTCGCGAACGCGCTGGAACGGCGACAGGTCGAGCGGAACCTCCGGGAGGTGAACGCGAAGGTGACCGCGCTCCACCGGTTCGCGACGGAGGTCGCCGCCTGCGAGCGCGTCGACGAGGTGTTCGAACGGACCGTCGACGCCGCGGAGGGCATACTGGAATTCGACCGGTGCGTCACGGCCCGCCGCCGCGGCGACACCCTCGTCCCCGCGGCGCTCTCGGAGAGCGTCACCGACGAGGAGGTCCGCTCGTTCGAGGTCGGCGAGGGGGTCGTCGGGACCACCGCCGCCGAGGAGCGGACGATGGTCGTCGACAACGTCAGCGTCGACCCCGCCGACCCGGACCAGTTGGAGGACCCCGAGAACTGCGACCCGCCGAGCGCCGGGGAAGCCGCCGACTGCGGGCGAGCCGACGATCACGGCCGGGCCGACGGCGCCGCGGTCGCCGACCCGGTCGCCGACGACATCCGCTCGGCGATCAGCGTCCCGATCGGTCCGTACGGCGTGTTGCAGGCCGTCTCTGACGGATACGCCGCGTTCGACGAGGGCGACGTCGAGTTCGCGGAGCTGCTGGCCGCCCACACCGCCGACGCGATCGAGCAGATCGAGACGGAGAACGCGCTGCGGGCCGAACGCGACCGACTGACGGCGCTGTTCGACGATCTCCCGCTGCCGGGAGTCAGAACGGTCGCGCTCGGCGGCGGCGAACGCCGTCTCGACGCCACGAACGAGGCGTTCGAGCGGACGTTCGGCTACTCGGCGGCCGACCACGGCTACCGCGAGATACGCGACGCCATCATCCCGGAGGGCGCCGCCCGGTTCGACCCCGAGACGGTCCTCGATCGGGACGGGACGCCGCGGCTCGAAGTGCGCCGCCGGACGACCGACGGGCTCAGGGACTTCATCCTGCACGTGATTCCCGTGCGTCAGCACGACGAGACGGTCATCTACAGCGTCTACGCCGACATCGGCGAGCAGAAACGGGTCGAGCGGACCCTGCGGAACCTCCACGAGACGACCCGCGAGATGTTCCGCGGCGAGGACCGCGAGGAGATCGCGGCCCTCGCGGCGCGCGCGGCCATCGACATCCTGGAGTTCCCGAGCAGCGGGGTCCGCCTGTACGACCCCGAGAGCGGGACGCTGCTCCCCACGGCGATCAGCGAGGAGGCGACGGCGGCGCTCGGGGACCGCCCGGCGTTCGGCCCAGGCGACGGTCGCGTCTGGGAGGCGTTCGAGACGGGAGAACCGATCGTCGTCGGCGATCTCGACGCGGTCGACACCGCCGTCACCTACGGCGAGCACCGGAGCCTGCTCGTCGTCCCGCTCGGCGACCACGGCGTGATGCCGCTCGGCTCCCGCGAGCCGGACTTCTTCGACGACACGGCGATCCAGCTGGCGCGGGTGCTCGCGGCCAACGTCACCGTCGCGCTCGACGGGGCCGAGCGCACGGCGCAGCTGCGGAACCGCGACGCCGCGCTCCAGCGCGAGATCGACCGACTGGAGAAGTTCGCCGGGCTCGTCTCGCACGACCTCCGGAACCCGCTCAACGTCGCGGCCGGGCGGCTCGATCTCGCGCGGGGGCTCGTCGACGACGACGGCGCCCTCCACGAGCTCGACCGGATCAACGACGCTCACGAGCGGATGGAGGAGCTCATCGACGACCTCCTCACGCTGGCGCGACAGGGCCGGACGGTCGACGAGTCGGAGCCGGTCTCGCTCGCCGAGGCGGCGGCGGAGGCGTGGCGCACCGTGGACACCCCCGCTGCGACGCTGGACGCGCCCGACGATGGGGTCGCGGTGGAGGCCGACCCGGAGCGCCTCCGGACGCTCTTAGAGAACCTGTTTACGAACAGCGTGGTGCACGGCACCGGTGGCAGTCGGGCGGAGCCCGACGACGGCGTCGAGCACGGCTCGACCGAGGCTGACCCCGGCGTCACCGTCACATTCGGCGGGCTCTCGGACGGGTTCTACGTCGCCGACGACGGCGCGGGATTCGACGTCGACCCCGACGAGGCGATCGAGTACGGCGTCTCGAGCGACCCGCACGGGACCGGCTTCGGACTCGCGATCGTCCGCGAGATCGCGGCCGCGCACGGGTGGACGGTCTCTATCGACGACGACGACGGGGCGCGGTTCGAGTTCCGTACGCGCGAGTAGAGGTGGACGAATCGAAGAGCGCCCCGCCGGCGACCGGACACGCTCTCGTTCCGTCGCGCCCGCGCGCTCATGATATATAAATCAATGGGGAGCTGTGCGGCGGTGATACACACCCGAGCCACGGTTATGCACGGCTCGCCCGTATACGCTTTATATGGACGACAGTGCCCGCGAGCTGCTCGCGCCGCTCCCCCCGAGCGCCAAACTGGTCTACTACGTTCTCGACGAGGAGGGCCGGTTCGACCAGACCGGGCTCGCCGAGGAGACCCGCCTTTCGACCCGAACCGTCCGGTTCGCGGTCGAGAAGCTCACCGAGGTCGGACTCGTCGAGGAAGGCCTGTGTCCCCGCGACGCTCGTCGGTCGGTGTACGCGCCCGTCCCCGAGTCGGAGCGCTCGGGAGAGGCCGAGCCGGAGGCCGTCTCCGAGCCGGACGCCGAGACGCCCACGGCGACCGCGGTCGCCGAGGACTGAGACCGAGCGGCCGCACTCCCGCGTGCGTTCGTCGCTCCGCCGGAGAAACGGCGGCGGGTCGGGACGCGTCGAGCGGCCGACACACTTAGGCCCTCGGACGCGAGGGTGCAAACATGTCACTGGAGGACACACTGCGAGACGATCCGGGGCGGGTCGCGTCGATAATCGACCACACGAACGTCGACCCGACCGCGAGCGAGGCGGCGGTCCGGACCCTCTGTAACGAGGTCCTCGAATACGGATTCCGCTCGGCGGTCGTCGTTCCGTACCACGCGCCGCTCGCGAGCGAACTGCTCGGCGGGGAAGCCGACGTCGTCGCGGTGATCGGGTTCCCCTACGGGATACAGAACTCGGCGGCCAAACGGAGCGAGGTCGAAGCGCTCCGCGACCACGTCGACGAGTTCGACATGGTGATGAACAGGACCGCGTTCGCGAACGGCGATCACGACCTCGTCGTCGACGACGTCGAAGCGGTGAAGGACGCGGTCGGGGAGAAGACGCTGAAATGTATCATCGAGTCGCCGGCCTTGACGCCGCCCGAGATACGGCGGGCCGCCGAGCTCGTCGAGGCCGGCGGCGCCGACTTCGTCAAGACCGCCGTCGGATACGACGGGCCGACGGATCCAGCGGAGATCGCGGCGATCCGAGAGGCGGTCGCCCCGGAGACCGAAATAAAAGCGTCGGGCGGAATATCGACCTTCGACGAAGCCCTCGAAATGGTGGCCGCAGGTGCGACCCGGATCGGCGCCTCCTCGGGCGTGGCGATCTACGAGACGACGCAGTAGCGTCCGTCCGAATCGGCAGCGCGTCGGGGTCGGTTCGACCGTTCGCCGACGGCCCCGGTCGCGATCGCGAAGCCGTCGCACAGCGCGGAGCCGTCTCGGTTCGCGCAGCGCGGGGCCGTCCCGATCACTCCGCGTCTTCGAGTATCCACCCGAAGCGCTTCTCCCAGAACGCCTCGTTCCGCGGCTTCTTGTTCCGCCCGTACGTCTTCTTATCACGTATCTGGCGTTCGAGAACGTCTCGGACCTCGTTAAGCGCGTGGCTCGCACCGTACCCCTCGGCCGAAGCGATGTACAGACCTTGGTCCGTGTGGAGCCGGATCCGGGCGAGCAACAGCGGCGTCCCCCGAAGCTTCTCGTCGTGTTCGTGGAGGTGGACTTTCGCGTCGAGGATGTCCATGCCGTGGTCCCTGTCGTCGAACTTCTCGATCATCTCCACGATCTCGTCGTACTCCACGTCGTCGAGGAGGGCCGAGTTGTACACTTGGACGGCGCGGGTCTCGTCGGCCTCCCACGTCAGCGAGTCGAGGATATCCGTTTTCGTGACGATCCCCGCCAGCTCACCGTCCTGCTCGACGACCAGTGACGATCCGCCGATCTCGAACAGCTCTTCCACGGCGGTTTCAAGCGTCCGGGCGGGCGCGATCGTCCGCACCGGTGAAACCATCACGTCTCGAACCGGCAGATCGATGACTCGCGCCAGTTCGCCCTCCCGGGCGCCGAAACCGCCCCGCCGCGTGCGCCCGTCGCTGACCCCCGTGCCGTCGGCGTCCGCTTGCGTGTCGCCCGCGTCTCCGCCCTGGCTCCGAACCGCACTCCGAACCGTCAGGTCCATGAGATCGTAGAGACTGAGGATCCCGACCGCCGCGTCGTCCTCCACGACCGGGATATGCGTGATCCGGTTTTCGCGAAAGAGGTTGAGCGCTTCGCCGACGCTCGTTCGCGGTCCGACAGTGATGACGTCCGGCGAATACGCGTCGGCGACCGTGGCGGCGTCGAGGAACTGCTTGACGTTCTCCAGCAGGTCGTCCGCGGTAACGACGCCGATCAGATCGTCCCCGTCGAACACGGGGAGCAGCCGTGAGCCCCCGTCGATCATGAGCTGTGCGACCCGCCGGACGTCCTCGTCAGGCGTGACCCGGGGAACGTTCCAAGCCACCGACTCGATCTTCTGGTCCGGCTGATGGTGTGAGCTCGCGAGCTGCCGCCTCGTGACGACTCCCTCGAACGCCCCTCCGTCCACGACGACTCCCGCAACTGACGGGTCGTCGAACGTCCCAACGAGCTTCGAGACCGGTGTGTCGGGAGGAAGGTTCACGTACTCCGTCGAAACGATGTCTGTTATGTCCATGAGTGTGGGTGCGTTTCCGCGTTGGTCGGCCCGGCCTGTTCCGCTGCCGCCGCCTCGTTAACAGTTGTATATTTGCCAATCGTTCACAAGTACCTACTGACTGTTCTCGGCACCCGGAAACACGTACTTCGCTGGCTCGTCGCTGAACGCCCGCGGTTCGGTTTCCAGACGGTGAGAATTATCATCATAGTTGACATGCTTCCGCGGGCTCCATTTACACATGAACTTCGACGAATTCACCGGCGACGTACAGCACCGACTCGAACTGCCCGGGACGGGCGAGACGGTACGGGCCATCCGGGCGACGCTCATGACCCTCGGCGAGCGCCTCCCCGAGGGGAACGCGGCGGACCTCGCCGCGTCGCTTCCGATCGAGATCAAGTGGTACCTGACCGGCGCGGTCCACGAACACGGCCAGCGCTTCGACTGGCAGGAGTTCGTCGAGCGGGTGAGCGAGATCGAGCGAACGGACCCGGCCGACGCGGCTTATCACGCCCGGGTCATCGTGGACGTCGTTCGGTCGCAGGTCCCCGAATCGGACTTCCAACAGCTCCGGGACATGCTTCCCGAAAGCGGCGACTCCGAGGACTGGGGGAGCCTCTTCGAGCTCGTCGACGCCGAGAACTAAGGCGAGCCGGCGGCGGGTCGACCGGTGACGCCCCCGTCCGCGCTCGCGGCCCGTTCTCCGATCGGAGCGGCCAACTGGTGGGATGACGGAGCGGACGAACGTGCCTGCTTGGAACGCAGGTGGCCGGAAGGCCTCGTGGGTTCGAATCCCACTCCCACCGTACGCACGGTGCGCACGCCGCGCCGCGCACCCCCCGTTCGGGCTTCGAATTCCACTCCCGCCGCCTCCCGTTCGGGCTTCGAATTTCACTCCCACAGCCTCCGGCGCGCTCGGCTCCGATCCGTCGCGTTTTTGGCCGCGGGACCGGTAGTGTGCACACTCGATGGCGACGTATCACATCGAAACCTACGGCTGCAGTTCCAACCGGGGTGAGAGCCGGGAGATCGAGCGCGCGCTCCGCGACGGCGGTCACCGCCCGGCCGACGGGCCCGAGGACGCCGACGTCGCCATCCTCAACACCTGTACGGTCGTCGAGAAGACGGAACGGAACATGCTCCGCCGCGCCGAGGAGCTCCAAGAGACGACCGCCGACCTCGTCGTCACCGGCTGCATGGCGCTCGCGCAGGGCAAGACGTTCGAGGAGGCCGGCATCGACGCCGAGATCCTCCACTGGGACGAGGTGCCGACGTACGCGCTCAACGGCGAGTGCCCGACGACCACGCCGGACGCCGATCCGGTCCTGGACGGCGTCGTCGGCCTCCTCCCCATCGCGCGCGGTTGTATGAGCAACTGCTCGTACTGCATCACGAAGTTCGCGACCGGCCGGGTCGACTCCCCGTCGGTCGAGGAGAACGTCGAGAAGGCCCGAGCGCTGGTCCACGCCGGCGCGAAGGAGATTCGCGTCACGGGACAGGACACCGGCGTCTACGGTTGGGATAACGGCGAGCGCAAGCTCCCGGAGCTGCTCGACCGCATCTGCGACATCGACGGCGAGTTCCGCGTCCGGCTCGGGATGGCGAACCCCGGCGGCATCCACGGGATCCACGAGGAGCTCGCGGAGGTGTTCGCCGAGAACGAGGAGCTGTACGACTTCATCCACGCGCCGGTCCAGTCCGGCTCCGACGAGGTGCTCGAAGAGATGCGCCGGCAGCACCGGGTCGACAAGTTCCGCGAGGTCGTCGAGACGTTCGACGACCGGCTCGACCACTGGACGCTCTCGACCGACTTCATCGTCGGCTTCCCCACGGAGACGGAGGCCGACCACGAGCTGTCGATGGACCTCCTCGCCGAGGTCCGCCCCGAGAAGATCAACGTCACCCGCTTCTCGAAGCGCCCCGGCACGGACGCCGCCGAGATGAAGGGGCTCGGCGGGACCCTCAAGAAGGAGCGCTCGAAGGCGATGTCGGCGCTGAAGATGGACGTCGTCGGCGAGGCGTACGAGTCGATGGTGGGCGAAGCGTTCGAGGTGCTCGTCGTCGAGGAGGGGACCGGCGACTCGGTGAAGTGCCGCGACTCCGCGTACCGCCAGATCATCGTGCAGAGCGCGACCGAGCGCGGCGTCGAAGTCGGGGACTTCCTGACGGTCGAGGTGACCGGCCACAACACCGTCTACGCGTTCGGCGAGCCGACCGACGAGGGTCACCGCATCGACGGTTCCAGGTCGCCGGCTGTGGGAAGCTCTCAGCCGTAGGCGACGGCCGCGAGCCGCGTGATGACGGTGACGGCCGCACAGAGCGCCGCGGCGGTGCTTCCGACGAACCCGACGGTTCCGGCGACGACGTAAGCCAGCCCGCCCAACACGGCACAGTTGGCGTAGAAGTCCTCGAAGAGGATGAACGGCGCGCGGTCGAGCAGCAGGTCGGCGAACGCGCCGCCGCCGACCGCGTTTATCTTTGCGACCGCGACGACGCCGAACGCGGAGACGCCCGCGTCGGTGGCGACGATCGCCCCCGTCGTGGCGAACGCGGCGAGCCCGATCGCGTCCGAAACGAGCGTGATCGGGTGGGTGTCCGGCGCGGCGAGCACGATCCGCACCCCGATCGCCAGAGCGACGCCGAACAGTCCGAGCGCGATCTCGACCGGCGACTGGAGCGCCAGCGGCGTTCGCAACACGAGGAGGTCCCGCGTCGCCCCGCCGGCGAACGCCATCGCCAGCCCGGCGATGGTGATCCCGAACAGGTCGAACTCCTCGCGGATCGCCTTCGTCGACCCGACGAGCGCGAACGCGACGAGCCCAATCGTGTTCATCATCGCGAAGGGGTCGCTGAACAGCGCTACGAGGAGTCCCCGCCTCACTGGCGGGTGCCCCGCGAGTCGAACGCTTGAATCTGCCGTCGACGGATCCGACGGCCGGGGGGACGCGCCGGCGTCGGCGTCGTCTCCGCTCGCGCCGTCGGATCCCGCCCTCGCGGGGGCGTCAGCTCTCGACCACGTTCACGTCGATCCGCGTCGGCACCAGGTCGGCGTCGAGCGACCGGGCGACGTACCACAGGACGGCCCCGATCGCGGGGAGGACGAAGACGGTCGTCGTGAACGCCGCGGAGACGAGATCGCCCTGGGCGTAGTGCATCCGACCGACCCGCGACCAGAACAGCGACCAACCGGCGAGGACGAGGCCCGCAAACAGCGTGGTCGCCACCCCGACGACGCGGGTCGTCACTGTCGACACGGTGCGCCGGATCGAATCGACGGCTTTTCGAATCGCAGGCATCATCTGCGCGGTAGCGGTTTGAGCCTTTTGAAAGTGTGATAAATTTAGGTATGTTTACTAAGAATAAACTATAGAATTGATGCGAAAAACTTGCTCGCTGACGGGACGAACGGCTCGGAACCGCGGGCGTTCACGCCCGAGGCGGTCGGATACCTACGCGTCGGCGTAGATCAGCTCGACCTCGTCGGCGAAGCGGTCCAAGATGTTGCGCCGCTTCTTCTTCATCGTCGGCGTGAGCAGGTCGTTCTCCTCGCAGAACTCCTCCTCGACGAGCCGGAACTGCTTGATCCGCTCGTACGGTTCGAACTCCTCGTTCACGCGGTCGACCTCCGCTTGGATCCGCTCGCGGACCCGGTCGTCCCGGCAGACCGCACTGCGCGCGTGGGGCAGATCGATCCCGCGCGTGTCCGCCCACGACTCCACTTTCTCGAAGTTCGGGACGATGAGCGCCGAGACGAACTTCCGCCCGTCGCCGAGCACGACGCACTGCTCGACGAACTCGTTCGCGGCGAACCGGTCCTCGATCGGACCCGGCGCGACGTTCTTTCCGGTCGAGAGCACGAGCAGCTGCTTCGCGCGTTCGCGGAAGGCGACGTACCCGTCCGGCCGGAGCTGGACGATGTCTCCGGTGCGGAACCACGGCTCGTCCGGGTCGCCGTCGCGCTCCTCGGGAGGCGTCCCGGCCACGACGACGTCCTCGGGGAGCCGGTCCGGTTCGGTGAACGCCTCAACGGTCGCGTCCGGGCGGTTCCAGTAGCCGTCGGTCACCTGCGGGCCGCGAACGAGCAGTTCGCCCACGTCGCCCGCCAGACCGGCGACCTCTTCGCCGACGACCGTGCCGTCGATCGCGATCTCGGTGTCGACGACCGGCGGACCGATGGTGCCGACCTTCGGCTCCTCCGGCGGGTTCACGCTGATCACCGGCGACGTCTCCGTGAGCCCGTACCCCTCCAGGATCGGGAGGTCCATCGCGTGGTACAGCGCGCACAGCTCGGCCGACAGCGACCCGCCGCCGGAGATGAAGAAGTCGATGTTACCGCCGATCGCCTCTCGGACCGACGAGAAGACGAGCCGGTCGGCGACCGCGCGCTTCGCGTCGAGCAGGGCGCCGGGATTGTCGGCCTCGTGGTGGGACCGACCCACGTCGACCGCCCACTCGAAGATCCGCTCTTTCACCGGCGACTCACCGGCCTGATCGCGGATCGCGTCGTACAGCTTCTCGTAGACGCGCGGGACGCTCGTGGTCGTCGTCGGCCGCACGAGCCCGAAGTCGTCGCGGAGCGTGTCCGGGCTCTCGGCGTACGCGACCGTCGCGCCCGCCGCGAACATCATGTAGTGGCCCGCCATGCGCTCGAAGACGTGCGCGAGCGGGAGGAAGGACAGCGTCGTCGACTCGGCCGATATCCCCGGCGCGTCGGGGTCGCGGTCCGGTCGGTCCGCGAAGCGGCGGTAACACTGCGAGACGTTGTCCCGGAAGTTCGCGTGGGTGAGCCGGACCCCTTTCGGCTTCCCCGTCGTCCCGGAGGTGTAGATGAGGCTGGCGAGGTCGCCGACGCCGGTCGCGTCGAGCCACCCCTCATAGGCGTCGGGGTCGAACGCGTCGGCGCCCAGCGCGTGGAGCTCGCCGAGGGTGTACACGTCGTCGGCGGAGAGGGCGGGACCGTCGCCGTCGCCCCCGGTGTCGCCGCCGAAGTCGAGCTCGGCCGCGTCCACGTCATCGAACGAGACGATCGCGTCGAGGTCCCGCGAGAGGTCGTCGGCGACGGCGAGCACCTCGTCCAAGAGGTCGCGGTTCTCGACGACGGCGACCGTCGCGCCGGGGTCCTCCAGCAGGTACCGCACTTGGTCCGGCGAGGAGGAGGCGTAGACGGTCGTCACCACTCCGCCCGCGGCCAGCGCGGCGAAGTCCGTCTGCGCCCACTCCATCCGCGTCTCCGCGTAGAGGGCGACGCGGGTGTCGTCGTCGACCCCGAGTTCGCGGAACCCCGCGGCGAGGCGCCGAACGACGTCGCGCATCTCGGCGTAGGTGACGCCGGCGTACTCGCCGTCGGGCGCGGGCGGGAGGACGCCCTCCGTCACCAGCGACCGGTCGTATATCCCGCCCTTGTACCGCTGGGCGGTCCGGTCGGCGTTGCGCTCGGCGGACCGCTCGAAGGTTCGCGGGAGCGTCTCCCGAGCCACGACGTCGTCCGCGAACTCCCGTTCCGCCTCCTGCCAGTGCATACCCCCTTCGACCCGCCCGAACGATATAAACGATCGGGTAGTTTTGAGTTCACTCGACCGGTCGGAACGCGAGGGTTTAATCTCGGGAGGGAGCGAGGGACCCCTGTGGACCCCGACCGGATCCCCGCCGAGTTCCCCGCCCCGAGCTTCCGCGGCGCGCAGGAGCGGGCCCTCTCCGACATCCGCGACGCGTTCGCCGCCGGCAACGAGGTCGTCCTCGTGCGCGCGCCGACGGGCAGCGGGAAGTCGCTGCTCGCGCGGGCGGTGATGGGCGCGGCGGCGACGGTGGACGAGACGGCGCCGAGCGAGGCGACGGGCGCCTACTACACCACCCCGCAGGTGTCGCAGATCGACGACGTCGAGGCGGACGACTTACTCGACGACCTAGCGGTGATCCGCGGGAAATCGAACTACGACTGCATCCTCCCCGGCGAGCACGACACGCCTGTCAACCGCGCTCCCTGCGTCCGGCAGCAGGGGTTCGACTGCTCCGTGAAACACCGGTGCCCGTACTTCTCGGACCGCGCGATCGCTTCGGGTAACCGGTACGCCGCGATGACGTTAGCGTACTTCATGCGCACCGCGGGCTCCGAGGTGTTCCGCAAGCGCGACGTCGTCGTGATCGACGAGGCGCACGGGCTCGCCGAGTGGGCTGAGATGTACGCGACGATCGAGCTCTCGCCCGAGCGCGTCCCCGTCTGGGACGACGTGCGCGTCCCGGACGTGGAGGCCGACGCCGGCCCCGAGGAGGACGCGCTCGACCGCACCGCCCGCTTCGTCGCCTCCCTTCGCGACGTCGCGAAGCGCGCGAAAGACGAGCTGACGGGCCGGGCCGAACTCGACCGCGAGGAGGTCGCGCGCCGCGACCGCCTCCAGGAGCTGAGTAGCGAGCTGGGTTGGTTCCTCGAGGACTACCGCGACCTCGACTCGCCGACGACGTGGGTCGTCGACCAGTCCGGCGGGGAGGGCTCGCCGCTCGCGATCAAGCCGCTGGACCCCGCCCGCTACCTCCGGCACACCGTGTGGGACCGCGGGAACCGGTTCGCGCTCCTCTCCGCCACCATCCTCTCGAAGGAGGCGTTCTGCCGCGGTATCGGCCTCGACCCGTCGAACGTCGCGCTCGTCGACGTCGAACACACCTTCCCGCTGGAGCACCGCCCGCTGTACGACGTGACGCGCGGGTCGATGACCTACGAGCACCGCGACGAGACGGTCCCGGAGATCGCCCGCCTGATCGTCCGGCTCATGGCCGAACACCCGAACGAGAAGGGGCTGATCCACGCGCACTCGTACGACATCGCCGGGCGGATCACCGAGCTGCTGGGCGAGTTCGGCGTCGCCGCGCGGGTCCGACGCCACGGCCGCGAGAATCGGGACGCGGAGCTCTCGGCGTGGAAGGCGAGCGACGACCCCGAGGTGTTCGTCTCGGTGAAGATGGAGGAGGCGCTGGACCTGAAAGGCGACCTCTGCCGCTGGCAGGTGGTGTGTAAGGCGCCGTACCGCAACACGAACGACTCCCGCGTCGCCCGCCGGCTCGCGGACGACCAGTGGGCGTGGTACCACCGGACCGCGCTGCGGACCGTGATCCAGGCGTGCGGTCGCGTCGTCCGCGCGCCCGACGACTACGGCGCGACGTACCTCGCGGACGACTCCCTGCTGGACCTCTTCGAGCGCGCGCAGGCCGACACCCCGCCGTGGTTCGGAGACCAGATCGACGCGATGACGACGCCCGACCTCTCCGACTTCGATCCCGCGGCCGCGCTCGCCGGGATCGACGCCGACCCCTCCGGACCGTCCCGTGCGAGGCGGAACCGGACGGTCGGTTCCGGCGGCGCGTCGGACCGCGGCGGCTCCGGCGCGGGCGGCTCAGGGAACGCCGCGGACGACGCGGCCGACGCCGACGGGTCGGGCGGCGAGACCGGGAGCGCCGGCGACGCGGGCGCGACGCGAACCCGCTCTGAGACCGACGCCGAGCGGCGAAGCGACCACCCGCTCTCCGACGTCTGGGGCGACGGCTGAGGCGGGAGCCGACGCTGCGACGAACCGCGGTCCGGGGCCGTACCGCGGTGTCGTCGGACCGCGCGACCGCCGCTTACAGCAGCGAGACGCCCCAGGCGGCCATGGAGCTCACCATGAGGAACGCGAAAAACAGCGCGAAGATCTGTTGTCTGTTCATACCTCCCCTGTGCCGCAGAGCGGCATAATTCCTGCGGGCCGCCCTCGGTAGTGATTATACGCCGCCGGACTGATCGAACGTCAATATATATCGTATAAGGTGTATCATGGCCCTCAATCAATTAGTAACCTTCATAAACCTACACGGGTCTACAGTAGGTATGGCAACGAAGGGCCTCTCGAGTGCGCTGACGCTGTACGGTGCGCGAACGTTGACACTCTCTCAGGCGGCCGCACAGGCGGGCCTCAGCGAGGCCGAGTTCGTCGAACAGCTCGAGCGCCGCGGCATCGACGTGACCGAGTCCGAGCGCGCAGCCGCTCTCGGAAACGAGTCGACCGCCCGCGCCGACTGAAGAATTCGACCGTTCGCGCCGACTGAACGCGCCAGCGCCCCTCCTTCTCGGCGGCGGAGTCTGTCTGCCGCCGTCTCCCCGTTCACCTCTCACACGCAGTGTCGCGCTCTTCGACGCCCGGTGTCAGTACTCGCCGCGGCGACGCCCTACTCCTCCGGGACGAGGTGCACGTCGCCCTCGTGTTCGAACGCCAGCACGCTGTCGGCGTCGTCGTCGACGAACTCGGGGTTCGGGACCGTCTTCGCCTCGTAGGTGACCGGGTCGAGCACCTGGATCGCGTTCTCGTCTTCCACCGTCACCACCGTCGTCTCCGCGGCGTCGCCGCGCGTTCCGAGGCGGGCCGCGTCCGGCGCCTCCGCGTCCTCGAACTCCGAGACGTACTGCTCGCCGGTCGCGAGCCGGACGCCCTGTAGCCGGCCGGAGACGCCCGTGACGAGCACGGGGCCGTCGCCGTCCTCCGGATCGATGACCTCGCCCTCGGCGTACCGGGGGAGCCGGACCGCGAACGTCACCCGGTACACCTCGTTGCCGTCGCCGTCCTCCGTGACGAGCGTCGGGTACGACTCGAAGCTCCCGCCGAGCGCGTCGGTGATCCGAGTCGCGACGTTCTGCGCGAGGCGGTTCGAGGAGAGCTTGACGTCCGGTCCGTCGTCGGTCTCTTTCACCTCCGTGATGAACGCCTCGCGGTCGCCGTCGGCCTCCTGGGCCGCGACGTACGACTCGGCGATGTCGAGCGCCTCGGCGCGCTCCGCCGGCGTCAGGTCGCGCTCGTCCGCGCGCACCTGCACGGTGCCGGCGTAGTAGCCGCCGGCGATCCGGCCGCAGCGGTCGCAGGTGCCCCGCGAGATCTTGACCGGAACGGTGAGCTCCGCGGAGCGGAGCGTTCCGCGGACGACGCCCGAGAAGCGGCAGTGCATCCGGACGTTGTTCTCGTCGACCTGCTCGGGCTCGACGCCCCACTCGACGTCGGTCGCGTCGACGTGGACCCCGAGCGCCTCCGCGACCTCGTCGACGGCGACGTCGGTGTAGTCGCGCGCGCCGACGTCGCGCCACGACTCGCCGCGTCGGACCGCGCCGCAGCCGGAACAGACCAACACCTCGATCCGGTCGGGCGCGTCGACGAGATCGAAGTCCTCGAAGTAGCAGTCGTCACACAGCAGCGCGTCCCGCCCGCGCGGCTCGCCGGGGAGCGGCTCGCGCCGCTCCGGGACCGGATCGCCGCACCGCGGACAGAACTCCCGCGACTCGCTCATTGCAAGCCGCTACGCCGAGGAGGCGTTTAAGCGACGCGGACCGCCGGTGTCCCCCCGACCGCCGCGGCCGTACGGGTCGTCCGGCGCCCGGCGATCGCCACCGCGGCCTCCGAAATCGTTTTTCGCGCGGACCGTGAAGGCCCTCGTATGAGCGAGAACCCCGACGACGAACGACTGGAGGAACTGCGAGAGAAGAAGATGGAGGAGCTCCGCGAGCGCCAGCAGGGCGGCGGCGGCGACGCCGAGGCCCAGCGCGAGGCCCAGGAGCGCGCCGACGCCCAGCAGGAGGCCGTCCTCAAGCAGTACCTGACCGACGGCGCGCGCCAGCGGCTCAACGCGGTCGAGATGTCGAAACCGGAGTTCGGCGAGAAGGTGAAACAGCAGGTCGCGGCGCTCGCCCAGAGCGGCCGGATTCAGGGACGTATCGACGAGGACCAGATGCGCGACCTCCTGAAGGAACTCCAGCCCGACCAGCAGAGCTTCGACATCCGGCGGCGATAGATGGAGCTCGCGCTCCTGTACAGCGGGGGGAAAGACTCCTCGCTCGCCGCCCATCTGCTCGACCGGTTCTACGATGTCCGCTGCGTCACCGGGAGCTTCGGGCTCACCGACGACTGGGAGCACGCCGAGCGGGCGGCCGCGGAGCTCGGGTTCCCCTTCGAACGCGTCGAGCTGGACCGCGCGGTCGCCGAGGAGGCGGCCGCGACGATGCTCGACGACGGCTACCCCCGCAACGGGATCCAGCGCGTCCACGAGCACGCCTTGGAGGCGATCGCGAGCCGCGACGTCGACGCGATCGCCGACGGTACCCGGCGGGACGACCGGGTGCCGACGGTCTCTCGCGCGCAGGCGCAGAGCCTGGAGGACCGCCACGGCGTCGACTACATCTCCCCGCTGTCCGGGTTCGGTCGCCACGCGGTCGACCGGCTCGTCGAGGAGACGTTCGACGTCCAGCAGGGACCGAGCGAGGAGGTGCCGAAGGCCGACTACGAGGACGAGCTCCGGACCCTCATCGCCGAGGACCACGGCGAGGCGACCGTCGACGAGGTGTTTCCGGACCACGACCAGACGTACGGCCACGGTCGGACCGATTAGCTCGGCGGCGAGTCGTCGCCGCCCGTCTGCCGACGCCGATCGAGCCCCTACCGCCGCTCGTCGAGGAACGACTCCACGCCCTCCCTCGAGGGGAGCGCCGTCATCCCGCCCCGTTCCCGGACCGAGAGCGCGGCCGTCGCGTTGGCGAACGCGACCGCGTCGTCGAGGTCGGGCGCGGCGGCCGCGTCGTCCGCGGCGAGCCGAGCGATCAGCCCGGCGGTGAACGCGTCGCCGGCGCCGGTGGCGTCGACGGCCTCGACCGCGAAGCCGCCGTGGCGGGCGGTCCGCTCTCCCCACGGCGCCGCCGCCGAGCTCGCGACGACCGCGCCCGACTCCCCGAGCGTGACGACGGCGGTGTGGGGGCCGAGCTCCAGCAGATCGCGCCCGAGCGCCTCGCCCTCCTTCGACGAGAGCCCCGTCGCCGCCACGTCCTCGTCGCTGGCGAAGACGACGTCGCTGTCGGCGACGATCTCGCGGACTGCGTCGACGACGCTCTCCCGCTCCCCGTCCGGGACGAGGTCCTCGCGGTAGTTGATGTCGAACGATACCGCGCAGTTGCGCTCGGCGGCGGCCGCGGCCAGTTCGCGCATCGCCGCCCTCCCGTCCGGGTGGGTCAGGGCGACGCCGCCGAGGTGGACCCACGAGACGGCGGCCAGCTCGTCCGCCGGCACCGAACCGGGCTCGAAGCCGAACGCGACGTCCCGGGAGCCGTAGAAGCGGAACCGCCTCCCGTCGACGCCGGGCGGCGAGACGACCGCGAGCGTGGTGTTGCCGTCGGCCCGCTCGAACGCCGCCGTCGGCACCCCCTCGTCGACGAGCGTCTCGCGTAGGAGGTCACCGAACGGGTCGCCGCCGAGCCGCGTCCAGAACGCCGGCGCCGCGCCGAGCCGGGAGAGCCCGACCGCGACGTTGGCCGGCGCGCCGCCCGGTCGGTGAGAGAAGCCGTCGACGTCGCGGAGCGTCTCCCCCGGTCCGGGGAGGAAGTCGATCAGCGTTTCGCCGGCCACGAGGATCTCCGCCATGCGAGAGACGGGGCCGCCCGACGACATGAAAGTGGGCGGTTCTCCGACGCCCTACTCCCCGTTCTCCTCGCCCGTCTCCGCCGCCGCGACTTCCTCGGCGACCGCCTCGAACCCGGCGAGGATCACTCGCTTGCAGGCCTGCCCCTCGGTCGTCCAGTGTTGGGCGTAATCGAGCATGTCGTCGTAGATGTCCGGCTTGCAGCCGGCGGCCTGCGGGTGGCCGCCGCCGTTCACCCGCCCGGCGACCTCGTGAGCGTGTCGGAACCCGTCGGAGCCGCGGATCGACGCCGAGCCGGCGGGCTTGACGATCACCGCCGCGTCGGCGCCCGCCTCGCGGAGCGTCTCCGCGACCTCGTTCTGCGAGCAGCGGCCGTACGTCACCGCGACGGTCCACTCGCCGACCTCGTGGGTGACCGCGCGGTCGACGGCGGCGTCGATCCGGGCCTCCTTCTCGACCCGGCGGTCGGCGACGAACGCCTCGACGGTCTCGGGGAGGTCGGCGCCGTACGCGCCCACGACCGTGGCGTACTCCTCGCTGCCGGCCCAGTAGGAGTAGTCGGCGAGGTCGTCCGAGCGCGGGTCCTCCTTGATCCAGAGGTCGTGGTCGCGCGTCACCGTCGCCAGCTCGGCCCACCGGTCGCCGAACGCGTGGTCGAGCGAGCGCAGCGCCACGTCGGCGGTGCACTCCTCGTCGGACTCGCCGATCACGAGGTCGACGCCGAGGTCCCGGACCGCCGCGGCCGTCTCCTCGTCCCACTGGTGGTGGTCGAACCACCGGACTGAGGCGGCCTCCTCCGCGAGCGCCTCCAGCGGCTCCGCGATCCACTCGTAGTCGTCGGGACAGAGGTCACAGACGAACAGGTCGACGTCGTCGTCGGCGTACGCGAGCACGCGTTCGAGCGAGGTGTCGAGCGAGTACGGTCCCGCCGCGACCAGCCCGACCGGCGACCGCGTGTGAGCGTCGTCGGTGGGGTCGTCGCTCTCGTCCTCCTCGTGCGTATCCCCCGCGAGCGCGTCGTCATCGCCGCGGTCCGCCGCTTCCTCGTCCTCGTCGTGGTCCGTCGCTTCCTCGTCCTCGTCGTCGTCGCCCTCCGCGAGCCGAGCCGCGATGGCCGCCTCGAAGTCGGCGACGTCGAGCGCGGCGTCGTACGCCTCGCGGACCATCGCCGCGCAGGCGAGCCCGTCGGCGTCGCCGTCGGCGATCACGACCGCCTCGCTCCCCTCGATCGCCTCCTTCGCTCGGCGCTCGGAGCGCTCCTCGTCCAGCGAGTCCGGGTAGAAGAAGCCCTTGCCGGGCAGCCGCGTGTACCGCGAGCGGGGTATCCCCGCCTCGTCGATGAGCTCGTCGTCCATACCGTCGAGCCGGGCGGGAGCGGGAAAACTCCGCCGTTCTCGGGGTGACCGCGCCCCGCCGTCTCGACCGCGCCCCGCCGTCTCGACCGCGTCCCGCCGTCTCGACCGCGCCACCTCGTCGCCTCACCGCCTCGCCGCCCCGCCGCGATCGGCCCTCAGACCGTCGTCCGGCGCGGGTCCTCGTCGGTGAGCTGGCGGACGGTGAGCACGGGGATCGGACAGGTCCGCACGACGCGTTCCGCGACGGAGCCGATCAGGAACCGGTTCTCTCCGTGGCGGCCGCGGGTGCCCATCGCGACGACGTCGGCGTCGACGTCGCGCGCGTATCCCGATATCTCCGCGGCCGGCCGCCCCTCGCGCACCTCGACCGTCACGTCCAGTTCGGGGTCGCGCTCCGCCGCGGCGGCGGTGACCTGTTCGAGCGCCGACTCGCCGTGGTCGTCGAGCGCGTCGCGGAGGTCGTCGCGGACCTCGTCGGGCGTGGACTCGACCTCGCCGCTGTCGACGACGTAGACGGCGTGGACTTCGGCGTCGAAGCGGGCGGCGACGTCGACGGCGACGTCGACGGCCCGACGCACGCTGTCGGAGCCGTCGGTCGCGACCACGATCGTGTCGAACATACGCCCTCGTTCGCCGAGCCGGTAGTTAAAAACAGGCGGTCGACTCCGGCACCACATCGATCGACACCGTGAGCGCAGCGACGGTACATTTTATAAGCCACTGAACCGATGCGGCGGCGTGCCTCCGAACGGTCGCCATCGGCGACCGC
>NZ_NHPE01000055.1:0-575 GCF_002252895.1 Halorubrum sp. Eb13
GGGGATCACTGTTTGAGAGCTTGTTCGAGGTTGTAGACTGCGGCGGTCAACACGAGTTCGCGGAACTCGCGGTACCAAGCGCGAGGGTGGACAGCGGGGCCGAACCGACGCTTGATGGCCGAAAAGGCGGTCTCGGCCATCCACCGCTGGCCGTATAGCTCGCTGTCCAACCGTGCGTTGTGCGCGTGATCGTACGCAGCGAACAGCCGGTGACGCAGCAACGGCCGGACGCCCGCTGAACGGAGGGCGTCCCGGAGAGATTGGTCGTCATAGCCTTTGTCGCCGGCGAGGCTCTCGATTTTCTCGGTGTTGCGAAGGGCAACTCGACGGCCAGTTTGGGTGTCGTGAGGCCAGTGTGCCGAGCAGTGAAGATCAAGGATGGCACACGAATCTGTATCGACGAGTGCCGTCGTTTTGAGCGTTCGTATGTGGCGATCCGAGCGGTGTTGGTAGTGTCTCGATGCCGTTTCGCGGTCGAAGAACGTGGCATCGATGGCACCGTGCGAGCCCGGATCGCAGATGGTCGCAGACTCCCGAAGGAAACCGCGCCACACCGACATGGGCACCCTCTCAAA
>NZ_NHPE01000035.1:0-63136 GCF_002252895.1 Halorubrum sp. Eb13
CACCGCCGAGCGTGAGACCGGCCACTCCCGTCGTAGAGACGATCCCGCCCGTGGTAGCCAGACCGAACGCCTGCGTCTCGTGATCGAGGTCGGCCATCGTCGCTCCTGCTTGGACCCGCGCGATCTGTGCTTCGGGATCGACCCGAACGGCGTTCATCGGTGAGAGATCGATCACTAAGCCGTCATCGCAAACAGCGTCGCCCGCGACGTTGTGTCCGCCGCCTTTGACCGCCAAAGGCAGGTCTAGGTCCCGAGCGAAGTTCACCGCGGCGATCACGTCGGCACTTCCCGTACACCGGGCGATGAGTGCCGGTTCCTTGTCGATCATCGCGTTCCACACCGTCCGGGCGTCGTCGTATCCCACATCGCCGGGTCGAAGCACGTCCCCGTGCAATTGGTCGCTGAACGATTCCACGGTCGTTTCTTCGAGGTTTGCTGTCACCATGGATTCCCTCCTGTCCGCTGTCCAGCCCTACATAGAACGAAGCGGAACTTTCCATTACTCTCTGGGCGAATGCCCACGGCATGGGTATCTTTAACATCTTTGTGTATTAATGTCAATTCACACGGAATTAGCGAATATGACCGACCCAGACACGTTTCCCGAGGGGGCACTAGAGGACATCGCCTATCTCTCGCGGTCGAAGAGTAGAGTCACAATCCTCGCCGCACTCGCAGCGAGGCCCTGCACGCGCCGCGAGTTAGAAGACGCGACGGGCATCCCCCGGACGACGCTCGATCGGACCGTCAACGAATTCGAGGAGCGAGGCTGGGTCGTCCGTACTCCCGACGGAAACTACGGGGCGACACCGATCGGTGACCGCGTCGCGGCTGAGAGTAAGAACTTCGTCGGAGCGATACGGGCTATCCGAACGCTCGGTGACGCAGTAGCTTGGCTTCCGGACGAGCTAGCGATCGGGCTCCGCCATTTCGCGGAGGCGACCGTCAGGCGTCCCGAGCCGAACGCGATGAATGCTCCGACCACGTTTGCGACCAAGCTGATGCGGGAAGCGACTGAATTCGCGTGTCTCGTGAATACGCTCCCGTCGGTAGGGTTCGAAGACGCCATGGTGAACGGAGTCCTTGACGGACGCCTGACAACGACCCACGTCATCACCGACGGGGAGCTCGCGGTTCTCCGGGAGGACGCAGACCGCGTATCCCGCTGGCAGACGTACGTTGAGGCGGGAGCCAATTTGTACTGTTATACGGGTCGAATCCCGTGCAATCTCCTCGTTATCGACAATACTGTGCTTATTCTCGATCGGCAGCCAGAAGCGGTGGAGGGGATCGAGAGCACGAACTCGGTAGTCCGGTCGTGGGGCCAAGAGCTGATCTCCGAGCACCGGGAAGATGCCGAACGACTCGATGCTACGGCGTTCGCCTGAGCGCCGACGAGCCCAACAGACGATTCCCTGTGATGAATGCACAACCTCTTCGACACGGTGTTTTGACGGTAATCGGATCGGTCGGTTCTGGTCGTGCCACACGGATAGCGCCCGTTCCACCGATAAATCTCTGACTCAGAGTAGAACGCGCCAACGCAGGGTCATGTCTCGGGTAACGTCGCCGGATCGACCAGCTCCGCTCCCGCTCGGTATTCCTCGTACAACGACTCTGCCCACGAGAGAACGGTACGGCTCTCGGTGACCAACGCCCCTTGGACCACCAGTTCATCTCCGCGTTGTTCATCCAACCAGATTATCACGGTTCCATCGATAATGTGCAGACTGATCGGGACGTCCCCCTCGTATCTCCACACTTCATCCCGCTCCGCTGGCGCACGCCAGTGTGGCACCACTTCCGGCCTCCCAACGAGGGTATCGAAAAAACTGGCCTTCATGACGGCTTCACACTCCAGCTGTCCCGCGATGGCTTGCTCGTTAATCAGTTCTGTCAACCGAGGCACGCCGGTCCACGCGAGCGTTCGTATCCGGTCCGCCGTACGGATTCGATCAGAGACGAAATCGAATGGCTCGGTCGGATTGGCTGGGCGTCCGGTGATAATCTCGGCTTCACGGAATAATCGATAATCGAGGTCGCGTGTCGGTGCTGGTAACCACGTTATCGCCTCCCCGAGATGCTCGATACCCTCGATTGTCTGCAGAGAGTCACGAACCGCTTCAAGCGTGATCGTTCCCTTAGTCGTCAGTTCGTAGCGGCTTCCCTCGGAGTCAATCCAGCCCCGTGATTCGCCCTCGTCAAGAATCCGGGCCACGGTCGCCCGGGAGGCACCCGTTCGGTCGGCGAGGGCACTACCCGTTGTAACGCCGTCGTCAAGCGCCTCGAAGACCGGCACACTGTGTGCCGAATTCGTGAAGAACTGAAGCACGTTCCGCGCGGAATCCATGGTATCTGTTAGCGTGTGGTGGAGTACGCCCGTACCGTATCTAAAGGTATTCCCGAGAACGAACGCCTGTGAGGTGATTGGCTCCCACGTGAACAGTCGATGATCGTTCAACAGACTGCAAACATTTGCAGGGAACCCAAGTATTCTCACAAAATAATGTTATGACATCACATGACAAATGAGACATTGGGGTGCTAACGAATGTCCCAACCCGACACCATCGATCACGAATCGCTCATGCACGAGTATACCGAGCTGTGGAACGGGGACTTCTCAAACCTAGACGTCGTCGCCGAATCGGTCGATGTCCATCTTCCGTCGCTATCTGGTGGTGAGATTCACGGACGCGACGCCTTCGAAGCGTACCTCCGAGAGCTTCGAGCGGGATTCCCCGATTGGCACGTCACGATGGACAATGTGCTCGCTAACGACGGGGTGGTGGTGAAGGAATGGACGGTGACGGCCACACACGAAGGGGAATATAATGGGATTTCCCCGACCGAGCGCACCATCGAGATCAGTGGGATGGCAAAGATCCTGATCACGAACGGCAAAGTGCAAGAAGATCGCCTCTACTACGATTTCCACGAGGTGATCGAGCAGCTTGGTCTTACAGATAGGTGAGATCGATTCTTACTCGTTTTCGAGTTGGAGAGGACTGAGTGTAAATAGACCTGTTTAGCTAGCTGAGGTCGGAAGTCCGATCATTTCAAAATCGGACATCGAGGTAGATATCATAAAACCCCTACTCGTGGTTTTCAGGCAATTTCTTCCGTGATCTTCGGCTCTAGGCCCTGTTGTTCGATCTCCCATTCGAGGTATCGCTGCAGTGATTCTTCGAAAGGCCGATGGTCGATTCCGAGTTCGCGTTTGGCCTTCGAGTTATCGACGAGCACTCCACCAGTAGCGAAAAAGCCGAGTAGCTCGCTTTCAAACCCTTCCGGTGGACGAGTGAAGGACTCCAGTCCTGCCACCCCGTAACTCATCAACTGAAAGACCGTCCCGGGCACCGCCCGCGGAGCCGGAATCCCTGTAAGTCGTTCCGCGAGATCAAAGACATCGACGAAGTTACGCGGTTCGCTCGCAATGATGTATTCTTCCCCTAGCTCGCCCTCGTCCATTGCCCGTTTGATGTTTGCGGCTGTGTCCTCAACGTAGTCGAACGGGAGGACGAAATCATTCGGGATCATCGGGAGTTCTTGTTTGAGGTAGCCAGTAAAGCCAGTCCGTGGAGTGCCACCGTAATCCTTGTCGCCTGGTCCAAAAATCGCTCCGAGTGAGACTATTACCAGTGGAAGTCCATCGTCAATCATCGGCTCCGCGACCTCGTAGTGTGCCTGCCATTTCGTTCGCTGATACACCGATCTAAAGATATTTGGAGATCGGTATGATTCAGTGACGTATTCGCCGCCCGTATTACCGTAGACTCCGACGGTGCTCACGTAGACGCCCTTTGGCACGTCCAGCTCGTCCATCAATTCGAGAACATTACGGGTCCCATCGACGTTGATGCGTTCGGCCTTCTCAGCATTCCATGGCCCAGGCCCGACTTGGAACCAAGCAGCCAGATGGAACACTCCATCGACGCCATCCATGGCGTCGCGCATACTCTCTTTATCTGTAATGTCACCCTCAATTATTTCAACGGGTTCTGGTAGATGTTCAGCCTTAGTGAGGTCACGGGTAAGCACAACTACTTCATGCCCATCGTTCACGAGGATCTCCACGAGATGAGTACCAATGAACCCGGTACCACCAGTGACAAAGTATCTCATAAAGTAAATTTATATAATGAATCTTCATATATGTTTGGGTGGATCACTCTTTTCCGCCATGTAGGTTCAGCTATTTCATACCTCACTTCTAATTAACCCCTTGCTGTACAAATCCTCTATATTCAGCATGAGATATTTGACAGACTATAGATGGCCTCTGTCCCGGGATTCCTACCGGAGCAGCGACCGTGACATCAGTCGGCGATTGATTTTCTCATCTACCACCAGTTTGGCTGTACGCGAACTCCCGTGACGTTCACTCGATCGTTCACACATCGAACGAAAGCACCGGCGCTGTGTTCGATAGGAACATAACCCGCCGCGGTCAGGCGATTACATCCTCAAAAATATGGGCGCTGCAGGCTCCGGTTCGACAATCGAACGAATCGTCCTTTCAGGTGTGAGGCTGCCGAATCCGGCCGTTTCAAAATCGACGTTTCTGACAACTAATTTAGTGTTATAGCAGTTCGCTCAACTTCGTCATACCACTCCCTCGTTTCCTGTTTTCCGAACCACCACTGTTTGAATCTGAAGACAGGAATTTTCTTGAAGAAGAATAGGATGATAGCAGGGATTCCGACTAAGGCTGCGCCGATGAGGATACTAATTGGGTCAACCATCGTTAGTGGAAACAGTTTGTTGAGACTTGCTGGTCGTCGGCTAATTCGGCATACTGTTCCCATATCCTTCGTGGCGTTACCTCTCCATCAATATTCTCGATAAGATTATCGAACGAATAGTCTTCGCCACGACTCTCGGTGATTCGCTGGATGTGGCTGTTGAACAAGTTCTCTGCATCCTCGTACTTACTGTACTCCTCAACTGTACGATGCCCGCAACTGGGACAGTCCCAGTAGGTTGTGGCCGTGGTCGCTATTCCGACCGATTGATTTTCTCCATCGTACATCACAGTCTGGCAGTGAGGACAGATGGCTCTGTAGGCGACCTCGGTTTCGACCAATTCACCATCAGAAAGTTCCGCTGTACCTCGCCAGCACGTTTCACCTGTCTCAATACATCCTTCGATGCTCTGGACTGTCTCGTCATCGTCTTCGGCTGGCTGTGTCTCCAACACGTCGTCTGGCACCTCATCCGTAGTCTCTGGCGTTGTATCCTCATCTGTAGACTCTGGAGTTGTATCCTCATCTTGCTCCGAGTCTCGCTCTCCTCGTGCGTACCATCCAATTAGTCCGCCGAGTGCCACGAGACCGATACGCCCCATCCACGTCAGAATCATGTCGAGTGGGAGTTGCTCGGCTACACCAGCAAACAAAGGTGGATAGAAATCAGCAGCTGTCGGAATTCCGATGAGGATGATAGTAACGACAACAGATATTTTCGTCCACTTGCTCATCGCTCGCAAAATCCTGTCCTAGTGGTATGTAACTACTGGATGTTCAGTCACCCGACCACTTCGAGAATCTCCTAGTTAGAACGAGGAACTGTGTATCTTGACTCGAAGAACGACTGCTCCGATGGCGATGCCACCGTACACGAGCCAGTCAAGAGGGCCGATAAATTCTGTCTGATTGAGTGCAGGGAGGGCGATGAATATCCCGACTACGACACCACCTAGATAGCCGAACGACCAGAATCGAGAGGCGTCTACGGTCATCACGGCACTCACTATTGATACGGGTATGACCCACCAAAATAGCCCTGCTGGGAGGAGACCTGTATCAACGAGCATCGGCACAGCTTCACCCATAAGGATAGCGACCACAATCGCTCCGACGACCATCCCGAAACCTCTTTTGAGGCCGTGTTCTGCAGAGGACATATATCATGTAGAATATCCTTCCTATAGTGACTTTCGCCCAATTTCTACCGAAAGAAGAGTTCTGCGAGTCTCCCCTCGCCCGTCATCGTTACTTGGGTTCTGGGGTTTACCTTCATCGCTCACACGGAGTACTATGTGGAGCGTCGATCTAGTAGCTGCCAGCTGCCGATTTCAATAGCTAAATCTACTGAGCTACATGTTTAACAGGATGGCATCCAATATTCGCAATAAGAGGTAGACCCGTAATAGTGTCACTATTGGACTCTTCACCAGCAAATTGGGTTTGTTTAAAAGGACACCCACAGCGTCCTGTAGACTTGGAACAAGTCTATGAAGGATGGGCGCTGCAGGAACCCTGTCCACCCCGTAACAACCTAGTATCAATCAGCAGGCTGGTCCAGAATCCGCCCCCTCCCGACTGGGATTTGCTGGACCAACCATGGACGACCTCGAACCAATCGCGCCCGACGAAGCACTCGCACTGTACATTGACCATCGACGACGCGAAGTGGCCAAATCCACCCTTCGCTCCCACAAGTCCCGCCTCGGACACTTCGTCCGCTGGTGTGAACACGAAAAGGAGCTCACGAATCTCAACGAGCTCACCGGCCGCCTACTCCACGAGTTCCGACTATGGCGGCGAAGCCACGACGGGGAAATCAAACCCGTCACCGAAAAAACGCAGATGGATACACTTCGCGTGTTCATTCGATTCCTAGAGACCGTCGACGCGGTCAAACCCGACCTCAGCGAAAAAGTTCTCTCACCCGACCTTGACGCCGATGAAAACGTCCGTGACGACCGACTCACGCCCGAACAGGCTGAAGCCATTCTCACCCATCTAGGGAAATTCGAGTACGCCTCGCGAGCTCACATGGTACTTACACTCCAGTGGCACACGATGCTCCGCCGTGGAGCAGTCCGCACACTCGATTTGTCTGACTACCACCCAGAAGAGCAATCGCTGGAAATTCGCCATCGACCAGAGACGGATACGCCAATCAAAAACAAAATGAAGGGAGAACGGTTCGTCGCGCTCTCATCCGAAGTCTGCGGTCTGCTTGATGACTGGATTGACAATCAACGACCGGACGTTGTTGATGAATTCGGGAGGGAGCCGCTCATCGCGACTTCACATGGGCGGATGCACGCTACTACCCCGACGACGATTGTGTACAACTGGTCGAGACCGTGTCGAATCGGAGTCGCCTGCCCCCTCAACCGGGACCCGGAAGATTGTGAAGCAGCTCAGTACGTTCACGCATCTAAATGTCCCGAGAGTGTTTCATCGCATGCTGTCCGTCGAGGTGCGATAACGCACCATCTCAGCTCGGATGTCCCGGTTGAGGTCGTCTCGGCTCGTGCGAACGTTAACCCGGATACTCTCGACAAACACTACGACCGGCGTGATGAGAAGACGAAGATGGAGCAGCGGCGGAAGTACCTCAACAACCTCTAAAACAGTTCTTGCGTCTCCTTTATATTAGCAGGAAGCATTTCCAGCCTAATGAAATCTTATATCAGTAAAAATCGCTGTGCAAGACAGAGAGGATGTGCACAGTACGACGTTATCTATGGCCGACGTAATGATTTTCAAGCAGCCAAATGACGATGATACTATGACTGGCGAACCAGACCCGAATTACTGTGCGTTTTGTGGTGACGGTCTCTACAATAGTGGTCCCTCTGGAAATCCTCAACGTATCGGGGAAATCTTTGAGACCCTAAGTAATGACGCCGTAACGCAAATGCAGGGAAGCAGCCAACAGAAACGTGAAGCGAGGCAGGCGTTTGCAATAAAAATCGGTGTCTGTCCCGAGTGTCTCAACGATAATGACCTCGCGCCGGGCGATTTGGATAATCTTAGCAATAAATATGACCAGATTTCACTCACCTATACTGAAATCGTCCCAGAAAGGGACCTCTCAAAATAGCATTATTATCCAGTTGTCTCAAGAGCACAGGGTTCCGACAGTAGTATACAAGTCACCTCAGTAGCAGTTCGTATGAGTGAAGACGCTGACCCCTTTGTTACTGAGATGAACAATTTAGAAGAAGAATACGGGATTGAATTTCCCGAGGAGTTGCGTGTTAAGATGGTTGAAGCGGGTATTCAACTACTTGCTGAAGACCGAGGAGAGGAAGTGCCTGAGAGTTTACAGCGTCTCAACACTCTTTCGGGGTTGAACCGTATTTACGGGAATCTGCGTGACAAAGTGAAGGAACTGAATGAGATGATTGAGGGGTCAGCGATTGAAGACCTCGAAGATGAAAGGCAGGACCGTGCTGAATCGCTACTAGCGAGAATTTATATGCACGACGATGTACTGATGTTTTTCATTCTCGCACAGGACCTCATCGAAATCTACTCTATCGACACGTTGAATGAGGAACTCATTGAGGAGGACTTCCGAGGTACTAACGAGACGATGAAGACGCTCGACCGGAGGATGTCTCAGCCGGTTCGAGAGCAGTTGCTATACAGATGTGGAGTCATAGGCCATGAGCTGTACAAGAATATGAGGTCCTTCCGAGACCATCGGAATGACTTGGTACATAAAAAAGACTTCCGTCAAGCATTTGATTTTCAGGATGGTGTTATGCTCGAAGTTGATAAGGGAATGTACAGTATCAACGAACTACACTATATGCTTGAAGGAGAACGATTTTGGAGTGAAGAAGGAGAATAAGTACGCCCGCTTTATTCCAGTATGTTATATACGCGTTATCGAAGATGTTCCAATATCTGAAGGAAACGATATGCAGGAGCACCACGGCCACTAGTATCATCTTCCGCTTTCTCACGTAACAAGTCGATACGCGTGGTGTACTTTTCGTTGATAAACAGTTCCAGCTTTTCGTCGGTTTCTTTCTCAAATTCTTCGGAAAGTCTGTTGAGGCCCTTGATGAGCGGCCCTTCCGTTTTCGACCCCTTAACCACCGGTGCCCAAAATTCGAATGAATACTCGTTCGCGTGGGGGAACGTCTGGCGTACGTAACGATGGTTATCCGAGAACTTTCTCCACAACTTCTCTAAAGAGCGATGGTAGGCACTTGTGTTGGAATACTCCATCCACCATCCCTCCTCGTCCTTTGGTGAGCCAGAATACAAATTTCCCTTCAGATGTGTCACTACTTCACAAATATATACGTGCTGCTCCCCGCTCTCCCTATCGTTATCTATCGCAAGCACGTCGGCTTCCATCTGGTTGCCGGGTTCTTCTGACCGGTTGTTGTAACTGACAACCTCGCACTCGTTCTCTAATTGGTGATACGCGCCGACTAGAAGTTCTCCCCAACTAGCATTATTTGACATACATTATTGCGAGTTCCGCAGTATAATAGTACCCCTGTCGTTTTTCAGTGTAGTCTTCTCTGAGAATTGCTTCTCAATTACTGGCTGCTAGAACTCGTATGAATCACGAGAGCTACCGCTATCTGATAAACTACTCCACGTGGCACTTATCTAACTGACAGAGTCCTACGCGCCATATCTCGGATTTTGTTGGTGCGCCATCTTCATCAAATTCATCCGAGCTCTCATCTTTTCTTGCTCGGTCCGGAAGTCGTAGTGCCGGTCGAGAATCTTCTCGGACACGTCGCACCTCTCTGAGAGGACCATCTTCGGAATCCCTCCCTTAAGCCCGGCCGTGATGTACCCTTTCCGAATCGGATGGGTACTCAGGCTGTCGGGACACTCGTATGCCCAGTTGTTTCGCTTTGCGGCATCGCACTCGCTGGGGTCCCGACCGTATGGGCATCCCATTCCGATAACGCAAGGACGCGTCCACGCGTAGAAGTACGTCCGAATCGTTGACTTCGAAACCCGCCCATGCGAGGTCGTCAGCAACGGAGTTCGGCCATACTCGTCGGTCTGGTCCACCCGCTTGTCATCGAGGTAATCATCCAGAACATCACAAATGGGCAGAGTGATACTGACATCGCGTTCACCCTCCTCACCATTCTTTAGTGTCGTTCCCGTCTTCGGTCGGTGTCGTAGCTTCAGATACCCCTCATCTCTCTGAGACACGTAATCCGACACGTCTAGCGAATGAATTCCACCAAGACGTGCCCCACTTTCTGCGTACAGGAGCCAGATGACGTGGTGTAGACTGGCATATTCATACCGGCCAAGCCAATCAAGAATTTGGTTAGCTGTCTGAGAATCAAGAACTTGTTCTCGAACCTCATCACTCCGGCTCACTTTTGGTATGATGATAAACTCGTGCAGACCGGGCGTGACAAATTCCCATTGCTCACACCGTTTGATGAACACTCGAAGAATCTTCTGCTGCGTTTCTTCGGACTTGGGCCGTAGTTTCTTCACCTTCGTCGGCGCTTCCTCTCGCCTCCAGACGCGGTAGTCTGCAAGGTCGTTGCCCGTCAGTTCGCTCATATCATCGAAACCCCTCACCTCCTCGCACCAGACAACAAAGTGGTTGTACAAGGCTGAATGGTGGGTGTATTCGGTGTCTTTCTTCAGATTGCGGGTTCGGAAGTATTTATCCACAGCCTCCTGCGGGGTCTTCGATGTGAGTGATGGTTTCAGTTGGTCCGACATCGTGTCCGAGAGCATCTGCATCATCTCTGCTGTAGAGAGGTCAGAAACCATCTGAGTCGTGTCGTCAGCAGCACTCATTTGAAGCTCACCTCGGGGAAGGCGGACAGCATTTCACAGAGGGTGGTGCTCGGGTCAATCACAGCAGGTTCATTCATTCTCATCATATCTATAATCGGTCGAATTCGGTATAAGTATGCCTATTTTTGGAATTTCTAAAGTAGAAGCCTATATATACTAGGACAAGAAGCGACTTGGAAAGTAGAAGATATTATATAGTGCTATTCAGCTCCAAATTGGCCAAATTCGATGTTTTAGCTATCTCTATATCTCAGATATACGTCGGATTTTGTCATCGAAAATCCACGGACGATACTCGCTATTTTCCTCCTAATATTAGACGTTCGTCAATTATGGTTTGGAGAACATTGTAGCCACTATGTTCACTGGTGACTCAGGGGATGTCTTGGGTTCTATGACCCTGCTACTGTATTGTGGCTATATTGCGTTTTTAAACTATAAATAGGATTTCGACTACAAACCCATACAAAACAGCATATAATACTTGCGTTTGTTCAGGTAAAAACGTTCGCATTAGTTCTTGTTAAGTCACAGTATATGCCTCGTATAGTCATGGGAACACGCCCATACCGAGAATCGAAAGCAACGCTACTTCCGAACATGAGTGACATTGTCAGCACTCACTCATCAGCTTCGTGGACGCGGTCGATGGCCGCTAACGCCTATTTGGAACACTATGCTGACAAACTCCCTCTTGCTCTCGAACGTAATTTGGATACCATTCTACCAATCACACTGGGTCGACGCGACTATCTGGCGAGAATCTCCGAGGGCTTGAGCAAGTGGGCACCTGATGGCTGGATGGAAGAGCAGGGAGACTGGTCTCACAGAATGGGTACCGTCGAAGTAAAACTGAATCTGAGCGAAGCTCGTGTGAATCCGAAATCTGGTAATCGATTGAAAACGCAAGGAGAGGCGGGTGTTCCTGCGCAGTGTACCAACAAATCAGACATGGAGGAGTGTGACGTTCTTGTTGCTGCGCAGGGGGACGAAGGTCTCGTTGAGGAATACCGTGAAGTGCTCGGTATCCCCGTGTTCGTGCTCGAAAACGTAGAAGGTGTAATGTCGTTCAATCAATTTGAAAGACTACTATGAAACTCGGCTACAGGGTATGGGACAAAGCACTACAGTTCCTCGCTACAGGGGAGGCTATAGAGCTATCTGACCTTCCGTTCAACAGTAATCAGCAACTCTATGCGAAGCGGACCTTGCGAGAAATGGAAGAGCTTGATTGGCTGACAAAGGTCAGTGACGACCCACCAGTATGGGATGCTGGACCAGTAGCCCGGCGCTGTATGGCCCTCCCACACTCAAGGAAGATAGATGAAGCTGATTGTTGGGATACACGTGATAACACAGTGTCGAATAACAACCGACCAGCCCACTACCCAATAAGCCGGGATAACCTCGATAGTACGCCACTTGATGTGTGTAACAACTGTGGCTGTGAACTCTCGTTTGAGGACACAGCTTACGAAGCTCACTGGTTCCGCTACGAAGGCTCAAATAATTCGGCTGGAAACGGGTGGGTCACATACTGTAAAGAGTGTTCCCCGCCGGGAATGGTTTAAAACGGCACCAATGAAGCGCCAATCAACTTTTAGAATAATAGGCTCTGTTGAAATCCTCAACCAGTGATATGCTCTTGGAGCCGTGCTGAATACAGAGGGTGGATTGAGCACAGAGATACCGTTCGAGAACTCAGGTCGTCACCGGGAGTACCATGGTTCCACACGGATAATCAGTTCACGCTCTTCGACAGTTCAGCCCCCGCCTTGAATTTCACTTCCTCTGACGCACTCGCAGCGTTCACCAAGTGCAACACTGGCGCATCCACCGCCACGTGCGTCACGAACCGATAATTCTCTCCTGCCTCACCATCATCACCTCTGGTCTCCCCACCTCGACTGGTGATGACAGCGAGGATATCATCCGCCAACTCAGCGTCACCGCCCTCAACGAACTCCTCAACAGTGCCTAAATCAATCCGCGCCCCCCGCAGCGAACGCTCACCAGACACCGACCGCTTCACCACGTCACCGAACCCATCACCATCAGCCGAGAAATCGAAGCAGCACTCGATACCAACCACCTCCGTCGGACCAGCCATCGACAACACCGTCACCGACTCCTCGTACAGCGCAGCGTCGTCGATGACCCATCCACCCGTGTACACAAGCTGGCCGTTGCTCTCACACCGCTGGACGTACAACAACGCCGGAAACGGCTTCGGACACCGCGGCGGCTGCACCATCACCTGATACACCGACACGCCCGACCCAGCCCCCGACTCAGTCGTACGAGCCCACACCCCCGGCCCACACGGGTCATTATCCGCAGCAACACACACCTTCGCAGACGTGTCGTCCACCGTCGGCGGTGTATTGACGACAGTCACCGTCCCACCCTCACCCTGAACGACCTCAAGACTCCCGCCCGTCGCCGTCGGCCCAGACACCTCCGCAACAAAGTGAGGCGTCGTCCCGCACACCGCACCCGGGTACACATCAGGGTCTGTATCATCACAATCACCACCACCACGCGACTTCGTCGAAACGCTATTCGAGAGCGATTCGGGAGGGCTATGACTGCCCATCAGGTAGTTGATGAGCCGCTCCGGCGTCACCTCCTCACGAATGCTCCCAGTCCCACCCGGAACCTCCGCATCAGGCAAACACACCGAGAACCGCTCAGCAACAATCGGTTCACCACCCAGATACGCGACGAGGTCAGCATCCTCCTCAGAACCGTCACCGACACCATCACCATCAGAATCTGAATCCGTATTCCCCGCCTGCGTCTTCCGCTTGTTGCTCCGCGACGAATTGTAGTCCTGAGCCATCACCGCCGACGACGTAACCCACCCCTCCAACTCGACATCCCCAAGCTGCCCGGCAGACACCGTCGGAGCCAACCGACTCACGTGCGGGCTCCCCGGAGCCATCATAAACGTGACTTCCGTGTCATCATCATTCCAGTCTGTCCCTGCGAACACTGCCGCAGGCGACGAGCCCGTATTCGTCACTGACGACGCAACTTGATTCAGACAGCCAGCGAGTCCCCCAACTACAATAACCCCGCTCGCTGCGAGTAGTGACCGACGGCTGACGGTCGTACGTGGCACAGTATTCCGGTGGTTGTTGCGTCTCTCTGAATACATAATCAAACAGTAGAGGGTACACGTTATCATAAGTTTTCTTATATTTGTGACTTGTTAACAGGAAATTTGGAGGCCGACTCGCGCCCTCCATTCAGCAGGCTGTTTGTATCAGCCGCGGAGGATTTCAACAGAGCCGAATAATATTATTTGGCTGTGTTGAAATCCTCACCAGCTAACAGGAGCTGCGCCCGCTAAGTACAGGTGACTTGTGTATTGCTCAATTCGGACCACAAACATTCCGTACAGTAGATACGAAAAACGAGTATGGCGACTGCCGAACGGGGATTGGACTCGTGGTTATCAGCCACCCTCGACCTGCTTCTCGCTATGTTCGGGTTTATTCTCGTCTGGTATCCGATGGTCTCGGTCGGTAATGCGGTTCTCGGGTTCCCGGTTTCATCCTCAACAAGTAACCTGCTTGTTGGTGTGTTGGCACTGGGCGGCTCATACCCTGTTGTTGCGGGCGATTGGTCACTTGGTCAGCTGGGTGAGTATATTTTCGTCCTCCTCGCATCTGCACTCGGATGGGGAGTCCTCGGGATGATAGCGTTCCTTGCGTTGGGAGTATCAACTTCCGGTAGCGACCCGACTCCACAAGCAGCAGTTTGGGCCGCTGCCTATCTGACCGCCTATATCGTTGTCTATAGAACCCACCTATCGATTTTTCGTTAACTCTGAACCCGTAAACAGTTCCAACAACCGAGTCAGCCATCGACGGTATACAATCCTACTTACCGGCTGTTTCACCGCAGGTAGTGTCTGACCAATAGGATTTCAACAGAGCCTATTATTTTGATTCTAGAGGACTGGTCGCCAATTTCGGCCTACCAAGCACCAAAGCGGTCTAACCACGTTTCGATGGTATGATTCGACGAAAGCCGAACATCAGAGACGAGCACTTTGAATTCAACGAGGAAGATAAAGAGTTCACGTGCAAGACGTGCGGAAGCACTTACTCGGAAATCGATGCTATCGGTCATCTACTGGAAGTCCATGGCTACCATCACATTGACCTCCTTCTTGACGAAGTGAAAGAGGACTAGCCACTCTGCGGACAAGACCGACTCATTTACTGAATTTAGCCTAGTGTGTCCACTTCTAGAGTCCAATACTCGAAATTAAGCACACATCTCGTGACAAAGAAAGACCGATTAGCGAAATTAGACCAGTATTGACTGAGCGTTGTGGTTTCTATCCTAGTTGGGCTGAGGTTCTCAGCCCGGCAGGTTTTCTGTAACAGGTCCCAGAAGGGAATCCAGCATTCCTCAATCCCATATGGTTGGAGCTCCAACCCGGGTACTTCTGTAACTACTTCTGGAACTGCCTAACGGCAACACAACGTAGGATGTGCCCGAATATATACTTTCCCTTTCATTTAGTTGTACTCAAATACCGTAGCTTAGAGAAAGATAGGACACGGCTCACTGCCATTCCAACCAGTCGTAATATACAATCTGTCAGCCGCACGGGTTACTGCGACATGGTATAGTCGCCGCTCCTCTTTTTCAACACCGGGTTCATTTCGATACCGTTCCGCCTGTCGGTGCGAATAGCCAGCAAGCAACAGAACACGGGAGCTCTCTTGGCCCTTTGCAGAATGAATCGTTCCCACCCTGATTTGTTCTGGTTGAATCTCATGCTCTCTATCTAGCGCTCTTCGTAGGACCTTGCGTTGAGCATCATCAAGCCGAAGCGTATTGAGGACCAGTTCAGCCGATTCAGGTGAATCAAAGACTTCATCGATTACATCTGGAGCGTAGAGAACTTCCTTCTGTAGTTTTGGATAATCGTGGTATCCTTCATCTGCCTTCGAATACGAAACGAGCTTCTTCGCAACTGCGTGCTCAACCCACGGATGGTCAACATCCGCAATAGAAAGTAGAACCTCAACATAAGCCGAATACAGCGGTTTTCCCGCACACCAACGGCGCAGAGTATGAAGGACTTCGGGGGCTGGCGAATCCCAATACCAGAGACCTCGTTTCCGTTCACTGTCAGCGGGTACGATAGGCTGGTTGGGGTATCCAAGGTCGTTTAGAGCCTTAGCAATGCGTTGTACGTCGAGATTGGTCCGACCAAGAATCATCACTGACTCGCTGAACCCAAGGTCGGCCAGTAGTTCTTCAGCTACCGGACGAAGGTCTTCGGCAGTATTGCCAGCTACTGGAACCGTATCAACGATACCATCTGAATCATCTCGGTAAGAGGATAGTTTCTCTTCAAAATATCCGTATCCATCAATGATTTCCTGCGCCTTCTCGACGATTTTCGGGGCACATCGCCGGCTCTCAGACAGTTCTATTGATTCATCACAGTAGGTCTCACGAAGGTATCGTCCTGTGCTTCCTCTGAATCCGTAGATAGCCTGTGCTTCGTCACCGGCAATGATGACGTGGTCAAACTCCTGACTGTCTCGCCAGAGCTTGTACAGCCGATACTGGAGTGGTGAAAGGTCCTGAAATTCATCGATGACAAGCACCGAACCTGAGGGAACCTTCCCCAATTTGATTGCACCGCGAACACAATCGTCGTGCTGGACAATCTCATTCGCTTGTTTCCACGTGTCCCACTGTTGCATCACCTCAATCACACTACTTTCAGGCGCTGCCACCTGTGCATCCATTCGCGAATAGGCCCGGTATTCTTCCGGCGTATTACCATACCCGAGCGCACGGAGGTAGTTGTACGCCCGAAGAATCTGGTTGGCTGCTGGGAGACTTTCTCTGCCAGCAGTCTCGTCTACCCTTGACGGAGGCACATACCTGAATTCGAATTGAGGCGCACATTCCTCAAAGAATTGCTGGAAGACTTCTTCATCAGACTCCCGGTCCATTACCACCAACCGGTCGAACTGGAACTCCTCGTCCCCGTAAACAAGATTGTAGCAGATACTGTTGAACGTGCGGACTGTCATCCCCCCGTCATCGAATTTCCCTTCGTCCACTAGCGCATCCAATCTATGGACACCCTCTATCAAATCAGGGTCCTCCAACCGTGTGATAATATCATGAGTATTCGCCTTATTGAACGAAGTGATGAGAATGTCACTCGGCTCTATCAACCCGGTATTGAGCAGTTTCAGAAGGCGCTGATTACACTCCCACGACTTCCCCGCACCAGCCATTCCAATTATTCGAGTTACTGTAGTCATAGTTAGACCGAGACATTCGGCGACAGCTCACCATCGTCACTCTGGTCTGTTTCAACTTCAGAGAGCGATTCTGGGTCGAAGTCCAGTCGAGAAGCACAAACCATCCATACAGACGGTTTGGCATCCAACCCCTCAGCACAGAGTAGTTTGTTCGCCGAAGTTCTGTTTCCGGGACGTTCAACGAGAACTCCATCCTGAAACAGAAGGTCAGAGATAGACCTGCGAACCTCGTGGCGATGCTGGTCTACGAAGTTCTTGATGTACTGCCCACCGACAACGACATACGGAACACCGTCATCAGGCTCGATGTAGATTCCTCGGGTGTTATTCGGTTTCCACCATATGGTAGCAACGTGCTCTGTCAGAGGCCCGATTTTTAGATTGCTCATTTGAGACAAAAACAGCTCTATGAGTGCTTGCTCCTGCTCATTCTCGACCGTTTCTTCCTGAGCCATTTCATCCCAATAGTCGAACAACCACTCTGCGGCCCAGTCGGCCTCAAATCCACGAAGCATGCCTGAAAGGCGGTTAGAGTATACATCGGCGATGACTCTCGCAGATGGGTCATTCGCGAAGGCCACATCGAAGCGGACAGACCCAGATTCGCCGATATTTCGACGAGGGTCTGGCTTGAACGTCACTTCATACTCAGCATCATCGGTCTCGATACCCGTTGGGACAATAAGACGGACTGAGTCGGTCTGTTGCTTGAGGAAACTAGCTGCGGAGGGCACAATATAATTCTGTATGTTCCCCTCATCGTAATCTTGTACCGCGTCAGCAAATGCGGATTCAATAGCTTTCCTAGCTGCTTCTGTCTCATCCGGAGTTAACCTCATAGCCCATTTAGGGACAAATTGATTGAGTTGAGCGGACGACCGAACCTTGTCAAACGCCTTGTATTCTGAAACGGCAATCTCTTCCTCACTAGTATCGACGATAGCAAAGAGAGGATTCTCATCTGCCGGAATAATCTGTAACTCCAAGTTTTTACCAACAGAGTAGGCAGGATACCTAATATCAAGAATTTGGTCTTCCTGCGTCTTGTAGGCGTCTATCAGAATTGACGACTCACGACGGACACGCTGAGCAAGCCCAAGAGTAGGGTCCAATTCTTCAAGCGAAATGATTCGGTGAGCCTTGAGGTCTGGCTTGGCCACTACATCAGTTTCTTCGTCTTTTTGCCCATCGGTACCAGTGACTTCGGCAGATGGCTCTCGTAGCTCGTGAGAGGGCTCTGAATTAGTCTCTGGTTGCGAAGAATCTGCCACACCCTGTGTAGAAGGATGGTAAGGTGACTGCGAACCTTCTGGCGGCTGCCTCTTTTCATCGACTCCTCCATCCGTGAGGAGTCGAGACGGCGATACAGTTATGCTGTCTGGAGATGTATCTATAGGTGACATTGCTGGCTTTTTCTTCCTCAGGTAGCTGAGGGCTTATTCGGTAGGCCGACGAGATTCCGAAACCGGGTGGAAGCTTAGCGTTGAATCGCCGCTGACGACTATTCGAAACGTTCGAGCTTCCACGATATCACGAATCTCAGCAGGGAGTGTCCCTCGACCATAGTTGTCGATACTCCACTGGACAGTTGGTCCGTTCTCCATAACCACCGTGAGGTCATGACTGGAGAGCTCGTCCCTGATGCGGGGAGGGAGACGACCGCGTGGGCGGACTCTCTCCCCTTCTTTTGTCTTGAAGGTCACATCCGCCGTCACAGGCGGTAGACCACGACTGTACGTGTCGGCCATACTATGACAGATGATACGAGTGGTTATAGCTATTCGGGTTGCCAATAACCCCCTAGTGCCCGAAATAGGGCGTATTAGTGGTCTTTCCATACAGTAGCCGATTCCTCAAACAAGGTAAGAAATCTGTTAGTTATGCGCTGTCCAACCGCAACCAATACACTGTTCACCCCATTATTGCGCGTAGACGTATACCCACCCCCCTTCAGAAGTAAATTGGGGGGTGTACTGGTGAAGAGCCTTACAGCCTCGGAAGGCAAGTGACCTCGGTAGCGTCTCACGGTTTTCAGTAGAAAGCTGGAGCCTTCAAGCAGACCTTTGGAGCCTTCCAATCCATCCATTCGGAGGCGTAAATTGTTCTATTGACTCTGGCAGGCAAGGCTCAACAAAGCTCCCAGAAGGTGGGTGTAAGCTCTCTCTTGCGCGCAATATGTAGAGAAGCCCAATCCCCCGCCGCTAAGTTACCCTTTACGACCCCTTTGTAAGCGGAGAGCGACCGGCCACACTTCAGAATTTGTCTTCTCCAATAAGGTGGTCTTTCCACTGTGTAATCGTCTGATGATACCTCTGACCGAAAATTTGACCACATCCGGAACAGACCCAATAGCCAGAGGGTTGTAGCTGGAGTTCTGGCATCTCATTCTGTTCTTCTGGACAATATCGAGCCATACCCACAAGACTCGGAGAGAGTGCAAAGGGGCACCCCTGCCATGTGTACTTGCAAAGTCAAGATACGCCATACAACTATACATTCCAAATCCAGAATGGGTCTATATGAATATTGAAAACTCTATCCACGAACTTGAACAGCACTTCGTGGAGAGACCTGCAAACTACCTCGTCGAAGCAGAGCTTGCTTTCGAGTTGAAACAGATTCTTAATGACCAGCTCCAGTCTGCCCACCTCACAGGAAGTCACGACTCAGGAAACGCCCGGGGAGACATCCCGGACCATAGCGAGTATGCTGATGTAATCATCTCAACCAACAACATCGATAGAGCCCATTGCGAGGTGAGTGGGACAAATTTCGGTCTCGGGAGTAGTCAGATGAAGCTTGACCTCGTGCTTTTCGCTGATGAGGTAGAGCTCTCCCTTGAGGGTGGTAGTAAGAAGTTCAGAGTCGAGGACCTCGTCACTGCTGTCGAATTCAAGTTCATTAAGAACGCGAAGTACCTCCGAGAAGATTCTAAGCGATATATTCTAATTGCTGACGACATTGACCGATTAGCCGGCTTACCCCATCACGTCGATACGTACTGTCTCGTTTTCGCGAACTTTGACCTCGCTCGCCGGCCAGACACGAAAGAGGCTCTCCAGAGCCTCAAATCCAGAAGCGACAGAGTCGAAGTTCGGCATACACACCCGAAGACGGAGGATTTACTCGACTAATGTTTCGTACTTTTCCAGCCAGTCACCGATTTCTCGTTTCCCAGTGGATTCATCTGGTAGAGGTACATCAAGCGTCAAACGACGCTGCGCCTCTGTCGCGTAGGTAGCGACGTGGGCTTCGGAGACTGCAGATGGCTCCGTCCAGACCTTAGTGCCGTGTTCATCCAGTTGTCCAGCAACACGGACGACTTCGTCTTCAATGGTTCCGTCAAGTTCCTCTTTGAGTTCCGTGAGGAGGTACTCAAACAGCTTCTGGTGCGGGAGGGGAATCACCACGGAGGGATACCACTCCAACACCTCCGGGTCGAACGAGACCAACACCTCGTCTGTATCAGCATATATCGCTTGTACCGTGTCTTCAGGAGGTTCACGAGATATTGGTGGGTTCGCATCTTCCGGGACGTTCAGGCGGTAGAGTTTCTGATACGGAGCATCTTCATCTTCGGTTAGCTGGCGGTCGAGCATTTCGAACGTCCAGCCCTTATTCCGGAGAACCTGACTCTGGGTGAAGAGCCGTTTTACCACGTCTGGGTCGATAAGGGGGTCGAACGGCCGGTCGGGATATCCGATACGACCAACGTCAGGATGCGAAGTCGTCCACCCGTAGAGCTTGGCTTCTTCGATTATATCCTCTGCATGGACCTCGTCGAGGTCCTGTGTCAATCCCACTTGCCGGACTTTCTGTTCCGCCTCTTTCGACTGTTCTTCCGCTTCAGAGGCGATATCCTCTCCCGACTTCACCGACTCCCCCATCGCGACACTCTGAACCTCGCCCTCTAACCCATCCAAAATCGGACGTAGGGGTCCGACTGCCTGCTCGAATAGACTGATTCGCTCTCCAAGACGCTCATAGATATCTTCCTCAACGGTATCGTCGTAGATGTAGTTCCACACGAGCACCTTCTCGTTTTTCTGTCCAATGCGGTCAATTCGGCCAATCCGCTGTTCTACGACCTGAGGATTCCAAGGCATATCGTAGTTTATCATCGCATCACAGGTCTGGAGATTCAACCCTTCACTCGCCGAATCCGTACAAACGAGAATAGTGAGGTCTCCGTCAGGGTCGGTGAATTCGCGCTTCACACGTTCCTTACTCACGCCGGACCATTCGTCCTCAGCAGCGTCATATATCTCGCCACCACTGCCCGAGTACGTACCAACACCGTGGTGGCTGAGAGAGACCTTCTGCTTGATTGCATCAAGCGTGTCTGAATACTGTGTGAAGATAATGACCGTGTCTCGGGCTTTCGCGCTGAGCTCGTTCAGGTCTTGCATCAACTGCTCCAACTTGGGGTCCTCGGGAACGTCGTAGAGTTGCGCGATGAAGGCCTCTAATTCGCTCAGTTCGAACTGCCGGACTCGTTCGCCAGCAGGACTGTTAGCTCCGATTTGGTCCACACGCAGGCCGTATTCTCGCCGAAGCACTTCCTCGCGACCGGCGATATCTCCTGTCTGAAGGTCGCTTTCTGAAACTCCCGATACGTCTTGAAGCTCGGAGCTGAGGTTCTCTCGGCGACGTTTGAGAGACTCCTCGATAGCATGGAGACTCGAAGTGAGCCGCTGCCGGTACGTAGTCATCACAAAGCCGAGAGCTGTCTTCTCTTTACCCTCCAAGAGCTTCTTTGACTGGTCGTATACGTCACTGATGTATGACTCTACACGGTCATAGAGTGGTTCAGCATCTCCGAGTTCAACGGACCGTGTCTCGATATCCCGACGAGGGATATTCTGGTCAAGAAGGCCCGCCTTCTGACACATGCGGAGTGTCTGCCGAGTGTTCCGGAACACTCGGGACTTGACTGGAGTTGTCTCATCTCCAAGTTCGAGAAGGAAATAGAGACTGTTGACAGAGAGATTCGAGAATTTGGTTTCCCAGTCACGGGTTCCAAGCTTTCCAGTACCAAGCACACGATTTAGTTGGCGACGTTCGCTCAGCCCGAAGTCGCTATCGTCGACGCGTTCGCCGACCCATGCTGCCACATCCTCGTGTTCCTGTGCGAACGATTGAATCATTCCCGCCCATGTACGGAGATGCGTAAGTCCCTCGTACGGCTCGTAGTTCCACTTCGAGGCGAGGTCCGGGAGAACCTCTTCGACAGTCTCCGAGCCGTCGGCATCGATTTCGTCGAGCGCCTCCGCGAGGTCCTGCTGCATCTCAAAGTACGTGTCGAACGACTCGCGGTCGTTCCATCCGTCGGGGAGGTCGCAGAGACGCAGGAGGTCGAATAGCTCAGTGATTTCGAGCTGCATCGGCGTCGCCGTCAACACGTAGTTACACACCGTGTCATTCTGTAATTCTGTGAGTAGCTCGTAGAGATTCGTTCCCTCGCGACCGTGGTGGGCCTCGTCGACGAGCGTCAGGTCCCACTCGAACTGGTCTTTGGGCGGGTCGCCCGGATGTTCCTCCTGCCAGTGGACCGACGGGGAGAACATTCCCATATTCCCCGAGCGATGTGCGGTGTGCCACGAGGCGAGTACAACCGTCGGCTCGTCACGGTCAGAGACGAATTCACCGATATGAGAGTCTTCCCACGCATCGATAGTCACGTAGTCCGACAAGGAGTGCTCGATGCCGTAGGCGTCCCGCAGGACACGCTGTGCGCCACTGTACTCGTAGGAGTAGGCGTTGATGTTGAACTTCTCCAGAAGCTCCTCCTGCCACTGTGGCTGGACCGTGGCGGGTACGAGAAGCAGGGCGTCGCTCACCTCACCGATGGTGAGGAGTCGAGAGAGAGTCAGCCCAGCCTCGATGGTCTTCCCGAGGCCGACCTCGTCACAGAGGAGGAGACTCTCGGGATAGATGCTCGCGGCCGTGTCTGCGATGACACGCTGGTGAGGCCACGGCTCAATCGAACTGATGTCCTCGGCGATATGCATCGCACCGGGGAGGAGCTCACGTTCGTTGGCGATGCGGGTGATTGTCGCCTCAGAAGCAGGCGGTTCGCTCGATTTCTTCAGGCGTTCGACGTGCTCCTCAACCTCCTCATCGGATTCGGGCTGCCAGTCGAGGATATCTCGCTCGATGGCCTCGTCGATATCCGTGACCTCGACATCCTCGTGTTCTTCGTTCCAGAGCCGCTCGAATGTCTTCACGTCCTCCTTGACGTACTCGTTCTCGACATCGTCCCACGAGCGGTGGACTTTGAATCGCTCGTAGTTGCGATACCACGCGTTGTAGGTTTCGTTGATGCTTCCCTCGAACGTGATTCGGTTCCCGTCGGAGTCAGTCGCGATGCCGAGCTTAGGGTGGAAGATGCCAGAATCGGAGTTATTCCGGGGTTCCCCGATTTTTAGCTGGAGCCGCCCCTCATCTAGCATTTGGGCGATGAGAGCGAGCCGTGACTCACCTTCCTCGGAAAGGGGAGCGTCGTCGGTGAGAACCGGTTTGTTCTCTTGACTTAGGCGCTTTGAGGCGATGATGCGGATTTCGCCGTCGGATTCGAATGCGGATTCAACTCCCTGTAGCGCGTCGGCGAGATTCTGGAGGCTCAGGTAGCCGGCGAGACGGTCGTACTGGACTGAATGTGCGAGAAGTGGGCGATAGAAGTCGCTTACAAGGGTCTGATTACCCCGAAAGTTGCTCTCATAGATTCGGTTCCAGTTCAAATTCTGAAAAGACATGCGTGTTCAGAACTCGTCTAGAGTAGTCCGAGAGCTTTCCACATCGTCCGGACTCTGAAGGACAGCGATGTTTATTTCCAGCAACTCGCCGGTTTCTCCCGAAACTAAATTCTTCAAGAGGCCGTAATCATCGTGTTGCTCCGGCAGCACTTGTAGTAACCCTTCTATGGTACTCTTGAAAGCAGAGTCATTCTGCAAGTCACGTTCCTTCAACCAGTTCCACGCAAAGTCGCTTCCTTTGGTGCTCAATACATCTAATGCCGCATGGACCGCGTCGATTCTATTCTCGAATGACTGCTCTCTCGGGTCAACAGGATACTTTCTGGCTCGTCTTTTGACCCCGCTTTCCAATTCAGAATAGCTCTGTACACGGCCCTGATGTCCAGATAAGACCACGTCATCCCTACTTTTGCTCCAGATTTTGGTATCGCTCTTCACCTCATCAATCTGGACTCCAACACCGAGGCCAAGTTGTCGTGCCTCATCGTATGGGATTGACTGCTGCTCATAGACCAACCATGAAAGGATGTACCACGTTGATAGGGAATCTACATCGTCGAGGGACCCAGCCAGCTCCCGTTGTATCAGGACCTCGGTGACTGCTGTCCTTGCCTCACGGAGCGCTTCTCGCGGTCGAACCAGCTCGTCCTTATCATCGACCACGGGATAGTTCTCCGTGAACACTCGTAATGTGGGGCCGAATGCGCTGATTATTGTATCCGTCTTAGTCAAGTTGTGTTCAGATTCGAGCAAGGAACTTGCCTTTTCGCGGGCTACCTGTCTGGTTTCATCCTTTATGTCCCGCCAAAGGGTTGGCATTCGGTCGTCGGGCTGAGTAGTGGGCTTCCTACAAGTTAGAAGAAGGGTACTATCTGCGGAAGCGTCTTGTTGTACACCAATCCGCTGTGGCATTTCGCTGGTAATGGTGTGGGTTGCCGTTATATTGAACCCGGAATTTATGATAGACATAGTGAGCGAGTCCCACGCAGCAATTTCCTTGTCTGTAAAGTAAATTGTGAGAACACCTCCCTCTTCGAGGACTCGGTACGCCTCGCCGAAGATGTCACTCATTCTATTCTCGTATTTATTCCGGGCCACTTCACGCTTGGAGCCAGACTCCGTATCTGATACCAAAGAGGGGTTCTCAACAGCCTCGTCTTCTTTGTTAGTTTCTGGTGTGCTGAACTCTTCAGGATAGATGTCCCCCAGATACTCGCGGAACCAGACATAGAACGCATCGGCGACCTCGGAGTAGATGATATTGTCTCCATACGGGGGGTCAACGACGATAGCCTCAATCGATTCGGTATCTATTGGTAGATTTGAGGCATCTCCACACCGCACCGTTGTATCCGGGTCCTCAAGGTGTGAGACATACTCCGAGATATGCTCATAGTTCGACAATACGTTATCTGATTCAGACTGGTAACTGTAAGTCCCACTCATCAGGTTGCTCTCAGAGAAATGCCACTGGAATGAGAAATTATTATTCCCTAGCATACTACTGGGAGACCCTCGACGAATGTCAATAGGTTGTAATCTGGAATTGCGTTCTATCAGCTTTATAGATATAAACGAGAGAAGCGTGAGGATAGCCTCTGCTCGGTTCTGAGAATATTCGTCCAAGATATCCTCCTTTATTTCATTAAATGCGTCAAGATATGTAGCGTGAGAAAGGAGTTGACGGGGGCTGTATAGGTCCCTCCATTGGGTAATTCCATAGGGAGCAGAGCGGTCATAGAATCCAACGTAGCGGTCTGTGGTGAGAAGGGTCGCGAGGTCAATCTCGGATTCTATCTTATCTGCCGCCCGCGCAAGCGCATCACGGTCTTCCTGTGACGGCGAATGATACTGTGAACCCTGTACAGATTCAGAGTATCTCACACCACAGACTTCATAAGAGAATTCTCCATTCGTGAATATCGATACAACATCCTCTCGCTCGGTCACCACGTCGCAATGGGGACACTCAATATCTCCACCGCTTACCGTCCCCTCACTTGGGTCAAATTCGTCCTTTGAGACATCTTCTGGTATGTGTACAATCTCAAATTGGAGACCTTCGTCCTCATACTGTGGCCTGCTGGCAATCCCCTTCTTTCGATTGAACCACCAGCGATTGGATACAGGAATCTGTTTCCCGCATGAAGGGCAGTCAATACTGTAGGCCCGGAAGTATTGGTTCGGCTCAACCCCGTTCTTTTCCGGGAAGAATGGTTCCAGACGCTCCTGAACGATGTTCTCAATCTCGTTCATCCACGTCCGCACATCTGACTCAATAGACCCCTCTTTTGGAGCATGTTCGAGAATTACCTTGTTTAGCAACCACGCTACCGGATTTAGCTCGTTAGAGATAGTGGGAAGACCGTATCGAGTAGCTTCCAGCGGAATCGTTCCGCCGCCCGCGGTCGGGTCGAGTACAGTTGGGAGCTGTCCGTCCCAGTGCTCCCGAAGCGTTGAGTGCAGTTCCTCAAGCTCGGATTTTGAGGGGACGTTTTTGTGCGGATACTCGTAGCCGAAGTGGTCCTCGATTGACCCCGTTCTATCGTCTTTCGTAGCATATTTTTTGACGACATAATCGTCAATATCCGATACACCACTTGTCCGTGGGCCGATACACATCGAACGGAGCAACTTGTCGTTAGAAACGTCCGGTGGAAGCACGGACGCGAGAATCGCAAGCCGAGTCGTCGCAGTAGGCCGGCGTGCGAACCATTTGAATATCCGCCGGTGGGGAGACATCGATTCTGGATTGCCTTCCTTCACGCTTTCTATCCCCACCGTTTTGGTCGGTAGCGGCCCTTCGATTTTCAAATTCTTCAACTCGTCACTCTCGTCAATGGTATTTTCGGACATTGGATTATTCGAGATGGTCGGCAAGCAGCACTCGTAGCGCCTTCACACCGTTCGGACTGGAAGGAGACCGACACTTCGCGTGCCAGTAGTAGCACTCCTCCAGACTCATCCGGGCAATGCTGTCGGCGACGGTAGTCAGCTTCTCGTACTTCTGGAGCCGCTTCATCGCGAGAAACGCGATTGTCAGCCGAATCCCACTACTTTCCGAGAGCACGGCCGAACCCTCCCCGCGCATTACGAAGTCAGGGTCAACCCCACTGTCGTTCAGTACGTCGCGAACCAGTCGGTGAACGGCCTGTTGTCGGCTGTCGGATAGAGTCGTGATTTTCAGGGCACACCAATCGTTCCACTGCCAGTCGTTAGGTGCGCGGGCTGAGGGGGCCCCAACGCTGGAGAAGTCAAGGACACCGGTTGAGTCTTCTTGTGCGTCCGGAATCGCGTCCGTGATACCAGTCCTCGTGAGCTTCCGGTTGCTATTTGCCTTACTGAACCGCTTCTGGCGTCCGTCAGCGAGGTCTTCGGGAATGAGTTCGTACAGCGTGAGGCCGGCGTCGTCACCCAGCCGACGCGTCAAAGCGAACGTCGGCCGCCCGCCGTACATACTGCTGCCGTAGGCGAACGAATCCGCCTCAATGCTCATACACTCACCTCTTCACTTTGCTCCGACGCTTCTTTCACAACTCCAGAGACGACCAGCTCAACGTTGTTAATCCCACCAAGGCTTTCGAGTGCCTCCTGTAGCACATTGAGTGTTGCCTCGCGGGTGTTGTCCTGAATCGACTCCGTATCGATAATGAGGACAGCCTCGCCTTCCGAGTCCCCGCCAGCGCTGATGAAGCTCTCCGGAATATGATTCGTCCCGAAGTGGTCGGCAAACTCTGCTGCGGACCCCTCGAAGCCAGCCTCGAAGACGCTGGAAGAGGTGTCCGTTCCTTGTGCGACGTACTCGAACACGATGGAGGTTGCTTCCCCTATCCTATCTAAATCTTTGAGCTTGTTCGAGATGAACCACGCCCGCTCCCAGACTTGGTCGCCCTCCAGTTCGATTTCGATGGCATCGACCTCGACGACGATGTCGCTGCTGGACACGTCGTAGTTGTCCCGTAGGCTCATCTTCTTCTGGTCGATAGCTCCGTTCACGTCCGAGAACGCGCCCGTGATTGCACTCGGGGAGTCCGTGCTGACGTTGAACGATAGCTCGGAACGCTGCGGCGGACTGATTCCTCCACTAGTTCCACCACCGCCAGTTCCTCCACTGGTGCCACCAGTACCACCACTGCTACCTCCTTCCGAGCCACCTGCGTCGTCGCCTTCTTCCTCGGTATCCTCGGGGAAGTCGAGGTCGTATTCGGCGAGCAGCTTCTCCCCGTCCCCGAAGACGTGATGGTCCTCGCTAATCAGGACACTCGACATCGGAAGCTCCGTCGACATCTGCTCGGCTTCCGAGAGCGTTTTCTCACCTTCGGCGGTGTTCACGGTCATTCCTTCCGAACAGTACCCCTCGTCGACCGTGTCGTCCCAGAACACGTACGTCGACATATCGCTGGTCGTCACGGCTCGGATGGTGGCTCGAAGCGGTCTCGGGTCAAGGAGGATGCGGATGTCCGTTCGCTTCGCGACGAGCTTGCGGATATCCAACGTCGTCATCGAATCCGGCTCCGACTGCCAGATACGGTTGCGGAACCACGTCGTCCCGAGCGCGCCCTCGTCCTGCGTGATGAGCTTGTCGAGGCTTTCGAGGTTCTCGAAGACGATGTCGTGAAGGTCCGAACTGTCGTTGACAGAGTCGATAGTCTCGTTCGATAGCCCGCCGGAGTCCGGGTAGTAGAGGTGCCGGTAGGACTGGCGGACGGATTCCCCGAGGAGTGCCGACTCCTTCTGGAGACGTTCGTCGAGGTCGTCACGCTGAGCGCTGTTGAGCTCGGCCTCCCATGCTTCGCCGTTGAGAATCCGTTCCATCGCTTTGACGCGGCGGGCGTGGTCAAGCGCTCCGTCTGTCTCCTGCTCGCCAGCAGCGAGGAACACGATGTTGTTTCGGTAGACTCGCTTCTTTTCGGACCCCGGCGAGTTCCCCGTTTTGTTCGCCAACGTTTGGAGTAGTTCGGGAGGCTCGTCGAGGTCGCTCGTTACGGTCACCGCGTCGAATCCCATCACACACAGGCGGACTATTTCGTAGTCGTCCGGAACCTCGTAGGGGGCTTGCGGGTCGTAGATAGTCTCGAAGACACCACCGCCAAGCGCACCTCGAATCGTCTGTTCGAGACGGTTGCGAGCGACACCCGGCTCGATTTGCTGCGCCTCGTTGGTGATGAGCTTCGAAATCTTCGGCTCTCCCTTGAACCGAAGGAGACCGTTCTCCGTCTCATAGAGGAAGAACGCCTCTGTGTCCGGATTTGACCCCGTTTCGTTTAGGTTCTTTAGAGCGTCACGGTAGTGGTCAAGTTCGACGCCCGGCTCCAGAATCATCTCCCAGAGCTTCCGCCGAGTGACACCACGACCACGATTCCCTCCGGAGACAATACTTTTCCAGAGGATGCTTGTGCCGAGATGAGTCGCAATCGGCGGGTGGCCCATCGGCGTCCAGTTGTCGTCTTCGTACTGGCACGCTGCCTTGCCGTCGTTCGTGTAGATGTCCGACTTCGAGGCAGTCCGAAGGTCCTGCTCGATGTGTTCGAAGAGGTCGAGAAGCGTCGACCAGACGTGGTCGTCCGAGGGATGCATATCGAACGTCCGGACGTAGTGACGGTCCGCGTTCGACTCCTCGTTGCTCCAGATGTGATGAACCGCTCGCGAAACCAGTTTGAGTGCACCCCGAGTCCGCTGGAAGTTCGGTAGCGTGTCTATCTCCTTCCCCAGAAGGTCGATGAGCGTCGGGTGGAACGGGTACGTTTGTTCCAGTTGCTCTTTGAACTCTGCCTTGGTGACCCTGTCAGGCAGCTCGTCTTCGAAGTCACGGTAGTAGCTTTGGTACGATTCAGCCACGCGAGATGCAACATCGTCGTCGACCGACTCGAACAATCGATGCCGGAGGACTGCTGCGACCTCGTCGTCATCCGTAGGTGTAACCGCGTGTTCGGTGCGTTCGGAGATGCCATCGAGGTCGGTGATGAGGTCTTGGACTACCTGTGCGCGGTCCTCGAACGCAGTAGCAGAGACTGAAAGGATGACAGTGACTGCGTCGGTGTTCTGCGTGGCTCGCATGAGCGACCAGAGGAAGGAGTTCGTCTGGTCAGCTAGCGTGGACCCCTCGACACCGACGGCTGCGGCCTGCTCGAAGTATTGGGCCACCTCGTCGATGAGTACCAGTCCCGGGTCGTCCATCATCTCGAAGAGTTCGACTACGTCCGACTCTCCGGGGGCAACGCGGTCGTTGTCGTACTCGCTAAACATCGCGTATCCTTCCGCACCGGCTAGCTGATACGCGAGTTCACCCCACATCGTCTGCGTGTTCGGTGCACTCGGGTCGTCCTTATTGCATTTCGCCTTGCTCGCGCTGACGTACCCGCCTTCGAAAACGGCAGTCCGAACAGACAGTTCGTCTTTGACCTCTTCAAACTGCGAACGTGCATCGTCGTCGACGATGTACTGTGATAAGTCGTCGATTACGTCCGGGTTCTGCGAGAAGTGGTATGCGGCGATTTGTGAGTGGGTTTTTCCACCGCCGAATACCGTATCGAGTGAGAGAAGCCCATCTTCTCCGCTGAATTCGTCTCGCTCTTTGCCGACGTATCGTTTCGCAAGTAGTGTGAGGAGGTCCTGTAGTCCATCTGTTGGATACGTCTTCTCGAAGAAGGTATCCGGATTTCCATAGATTTCAGGGGCCTCATCCTGTCGAAACACTACGTCGGAGAGCTTCGCAGCGAACTCGTTTTCCGACAGTGTTCCCGATAGCACGTCGTCGTGGGGAGTACACGACTCAAAGAGTGTGGGAATCTGTGGAGCCATTGATGATACTGTCACAAATGTGGGGGGGTTAGTAAGTAGTTGCGTCTGTTTGGAGCGCGGTCATTCGATTCAAAATAGTCTGAAATACGTCGTAACAAGAAAATATGATAACAATCCAACCTACCAGTGTTGGTAGGTGGGAATTTGGCCTAACCGACAGTGGGACCCCCGGGGGACCCCCTGTAGGTAGTAGACTAGGCACTAACCGAGGAAGTCAAATAGGGTAGTACAGAGAGAGTCCTGCTAGATTTTGGGTTTCTTTCTTCTTTAGAGCGGCTGAACCGGTGGGGTGCTACCAGATTCTCTCAAATCGGGCCTACCAACACTGGTAGGTTGGTGTACCACCGCGACTGAAGGGACCTCGGTCCCCGCTACAGCGTCTCTTCTGTGGGAATACCTACGTTTCAGGTCTATTTAGCTACCACGGTTGAGGGGAGATGCCACACATTCTACTCCGGCACTTGTGCCCCGCGAGCTTTGAGCACGTTTTTCACCCGCTTAGCAAGCTCCTTGCTTATGCTCGGCGTAGCGATGAGTACCATGACTCCCGGACTAGCCCGACGGTGAATCTTAGTCCCCAGAGGTAACCGGAGTCGCCTCGCCGCGTTCGTCACAAGAATTCGGTAGCCAGAGTCGCCGAGGGGAGACAAAGAAGTCACAGTGGAGGGTCTCCGGCCATCCTTACCGTTAGTAGTCTCAAGTAGCCTAACGAGCTCGGTCGGAGACATCTCATTTACGGTCTTTTGCGTAGTGGCGGTATCATAGAGCTCAATCCACTCTTGTGTCGGCATCTCTTCATGGGTAACGAGGATGAGGTCGTCATCAATAGACGTAATTCGAAGAGAATCACTCGTCTTCCAGCCTGTCGCTTCAATCAACGCCTTGGACACATAGATTCCGTATGAAGTCTCGGCATTACCACCTACGCTGTGTAATTGAACCATTTATACATCCCGAGAGGACTCTTTTGAAGTGAATTCGAAATCAATCATACAGCGGGTTTTCAGAACTTCTGATGGATGTATCATAGTAGCAGAGACTGCGGTTCCGACTATACCTGTGCTTCCAACACGGTCATTAGATATCTCGTTGGTAGCAGAGCATGCTACCCCGAGTTATTGTTACTATGACCACATTACACCCAGCAGAGAGGTCATTAACTACTCTTGAGCACGACGACTGGTGTCTTACCGAAAATCGTGTCAAATATTTATGCTAGTGTTCCCTCATCGTCGAAATTCATCTTTCTTGTATACTCTTCACCAATAATTGACTTTGTCCATACATTCATTTGTTCGTCACATACTGGGCAAACCAACAAAGGCCCTCCCTCTATCTCTCGTGAACTTTCTACCGCTATCAAGAGATTCTCTTTGATATTCTCAGACATGAATCCCCTTTCAAATCGAAAGAGGTCTGCTCTCTCAAGTATACCACATCCAACAAAATGAAGGAATGCGGAGATTAAATCGCGGTCTTTCTCTGATTCAGCCTGCCGTAATCGTTCTCCTAGCATCTCCGTATGTCTCCCAAGTGACGGTCCTGAAAATCGCACCTGATTCCCACAGTGTAGACAGTTCTCGTCAATTTCGTCCCAATCGATTGGTTCACCACATTCAAGGCAAGCTCCACGTACCATGTAATTCTATTCACAGGAATCATGATATAGTTACCGAGTTAATAGATTTTAGAGTCTCTATTCCAACTTATTCATATCCTATTTCTCTAAGATTACTGATAATTAGTTCAGTCGTAATCCTCCCACGATTGGGCCTGTTCTAGCAAGTCTCCCCGTTTCACTTGCTCCCACAGCGCTTGTTCTTCCTCTTCCGTATCGGGAGAATGTCTATGGCACCACGCATAGAGTTCCGGCTCACGAGGAACTACAAGGTGGGCGACGTGGATTCGGACTCCTTCTTCGCCGATAGGTTCGCCGCAGTCGCTACAGCGTAAGTCGTCCGGCCAGTCTATGTCGTCATCCATAGTATGCCTATGACTCCAACCACCATAAATGTCAATAATCCTACTGTATTGTAACTCTACTACGTTTAACGACTGAGGCCGTCGCCCGGTGCGACTGGGCGCTTCGCTGCGCTCACCGCCCTATCCAGAGAAAGATAATTCCTTGTTCGTTTGAGAGAGAGTGTTTCTTCTCGCGCTCTCCCCGTTACTTGGTAAGATTGGTTCCGTGCTCGAACCGGGAGCTATCGCTTCCCCCAGTCTCGGGGATAATCGCTAAGAGGATTATTCCTCTCGCATAATCGAATCATGGTTATTCGCTTCTCCCTTGAGGGGGGTGTCCCTCAAGAGACCCGTCGTCAGCGTCTTACCAACGGTGTTAAACCCTGTAAAACAGGGTGTAATTCCCGGTCTTTCACACGGTAGGACATACTGTAGAGTGTAGGGTGTAGAGTTACACCTTTGCAATCAGCTCTTGTTGGAAAGATTATAAATGTCAATTAACAACACGCCCGAAACAAGAGCGTTCCTCTCTGTCCTCGAAGCTATGGACGAACCGGTTACTATGGCCGACATCAGAAAGCGAACGAGCTTGAACGAAGACAAGCGCCACTACCAGTTTAAAAAGTTGGAGAAAGCCGGTTTAATCGAAATCACGTACAACGAGTGGGGCGGGACGAGTACCGCACCCATGAAACAGGCGACTCTTACCAAGTCCGGTGAAGAGCTGTTAGACTCCGGCTTTCTTGATGAGAACACGTCGGAGTTCGAGCGGGCGAATGTGGACGTGGTAGAGCTCTCCTCCGAGGTAAAAGAGCTTAGAGAAACGATAGAAGGACTCAGAACGTCTATAACAGAGAACGTGTATGAGCCTATGGTCGCGAATCAAGAGCAGATAAACGAATTAGAAGAACAACTTTCAGATTAGTGGCTCTGTTGATTTACTCGGAAAATCATACGTTTTGCTGTGTACAAGCGCAAAAGTGTTACCCATAATTATGGGAGAGTTCCCAATCTATATGGTTACACATCTCGTAGGCGCTGGCATAATGGTGGACTCGTGGACAGAAACGATGACAGCCCGCGAACGAGTAACAACCATCGCAGAAACACTCTCTGAACCCCGGAACCCCAACTGGGTCGCTGAACAGGCCGATGTGAAGTGGGATACCGCGAAGAAATACCTCGAAGAGATGGCTGACCAAGGCACACTATTGAAAACAGAGGACGAACGGTACTACCCCGACCCGGCCCGTGCGTACTTCGACCACCTCCGGGAACTCATCGTCGAGAGCGACAAGGACGAGTTGCGGGGCGAACTCGAAACCATCGCGACCGAAATCGAAGACTGGCAGGCAGAGTACGACGTGGAGTCGCTCGACGAATTGGAAGAGTCGCTGGGAGACGATTCTCTGTCGGCTTCAGAAGTCCGAGAACGCCGACGCGTTGCCCGCCAGTGGGAGGAGAACAAACAGTACCGGGACCTGTTCACGACTGCTCTCTCGTTGTACGACGATGTGATGTCGCTGTTCTCACCGCACTCGAAGCCGCCTGATGGGATAGAGAGTGCGGGGTAGGCAGACGTGGCACCTATCTTCGGTGCGTGGACCTCGAATCGACGGAAACTGTACCGTCGTATCCATGACAGACTCACCAAGACCGGCGGCTGTTCCAACGTTCGCTACAAACCCAACCGTCGGCGGCGGCGTGAAATTGTGGCTGATGTTGACCCCACAGCGTTTCTTGGACGGAAGTATTCTACAGAGACTTCCCAACTACGGATTGAGTTCACACTGGGACGCTCGAAACCTCAGTATATCATCCACTGGTGGGAGTCCGACACAGAGAGAAGTATCGGGTGGCATCAGGACCAGACCGAACCCGAATACGGGCCGGTTCACTTCCAAGTTGAACACCCAGATGGGACCACGGACCGGAAACGCGCGACGTATATCGCGGACGAGCATCCGTACCAGACGTTCGAACGCCGACTCACCCAGATTGACGACAAACTTGGAAACCTCGGGTGGGAGTGACATACAATTATAGCGGAAGCCCACGACTTCAGTCGTCGGAGGAAGTCACCCCGGTTCCGGTCAACGCAGGTGACCTATCGAGAAACGACCCTGAAGAGATGCCGGTCAATTTCCCACTCCACAGCGAGGCTCAAGAAGATGGCCAACACGCCAAGCCAATTGAACGGTGGCCGTTGAGTGAGCGCGAGTATAATCCCAACTCCGAACAGGACCAACCCTGTCCACTCCCGGGTTCCCTCAAACCGGTAATGAGAAATGAGCAATACGGCAAGTAGAAGTCCACCAATCAGACCGACTAATATGGGCTTCGAGATAATTACACTAGCGACCGACAGTGTCGGTAATTGAATGGTAACCACTGTTCCGAATACGGTGAGTAAGACGATTAGTAAGGAACCGAGAACGGTAGATTTGCTCAGGTACACGAATGGGTGCCGGTTGGGTGCGCAATGATATAGTTACTTGCTTGAAGTTTGTTTAGTTTGGAATAGCCGTTTCGCACCCTTCACATGTCGGCTGTTTCAGAGGATAATGTGTCTGAAGAAGAGGATTTCAACAGAGCCAGAACAGGGCTTCGTTGGAATTCCGATTTTTATATTTTGGTCCGAAACAGCCGGTCGGTGAAGAGTGCATCCTGAGTGACTACCACTGGGAGCGGATTACGTGAGATTTGACCTCTGACCTATCCAGAATCCAAATACCATCACAAGCAGGAGAATTACTATCGGAACCCAGAATCCAAGGCTAGTGAACAATTCGGCGGAGAGTATCTCAGGAGCAAACATGGCTAGCCACAGAGGTATCCCAATCAGTAATCCCGTCGCAGCAGTGAGGATAAATTTAGGGTATGAATCCACTTTCAATCACATTACCGGAGACTCTGATAACTGTTCTCCCGTATTGACCAGCCAGTGAGTGACCTGTACTGAGCGATTCGTGAGGATTCTGTACTTATCCACCACTTCTAAATCTACCAGCTGCTGAGAATTTCAAAAGAGCCTTCTTGGTTCATATGGCACTGAGTTGGAGGATTTCTCCACTATTCCGTGAGTAGAGCGCTTGTCTAGTCAGTTAACCAGATAATTAATTAATCAGTTAACTGGGCAGGAGACGGGCTCACTACGTATTATTGTATGGCCTTCATTGATTCGAGAATATTCTTCTCACTTGGTTCAGTGAGATACGGCTCAATTGCTGAATAACTTGACCAGCCCCCTATAGACATCATCACGCGGACGGGAACGCCCTTTTCGACCAAATGAAGATGCGCCCAGTGTCGCCGTAAATCGTGACTGGAGACGTGTTCCCATTCGTCGGGTTCTTCGGAGTCACGCGCGAGTACGTCGGCCGCGCCTGTCCCCTGCTTGTCCGTCCCGTGGTCGTTTGTTATCCAACTTTGTACGGTTCTAGGGGTAACCGGGAGGTATGGTTCGCCGTCGCTAATATCGCGTTCTCGTGCAAAGTTGAACAACGACTTTTCGACATCATCAGGGAGCCATGCCTTCCGGGTCGTCTTCTCTCCGCCTTTCGTATTCTTGCCTTCGACTTTAAGACGCCAGCTCTCGCCGTCTTTGGCACGTTCTACGTCGCCCGGTGTGACCGTCGTTGTTTCCTCAGAACGGAGACCTACGCGGGCCATTAGCATTCCGGCTATTCCTCGTTCCCAGTCTCGCTTCTCTAGGGTTCGAACGATTTTGTCGGCTTCTTCTTCGTCAAGCCAGACTTTCACGCGAGCGCCGCTGTCGTCAATTCTCATAATCTGTTGGGTTTTCACTTTCAAACGTCGATTCGAAGACTACGGTAACGACTGCGACTATTGCTGCTAATCCGATTGTAGCGATTATGTCTATTCCAGCGAGACTCCCCAGAAGAATTCCCGCAAATGCGCCGAATGATGCCGGAAGAAAGATGTTAGATGTGCTCATTCTTCACCGAAGGTCTCAGGGAGTCGAACCGCATTCAAAGCGTCATGAATCTTCTCGGGGTCTGTCCCGGAGAGTTCGGCGATTTCTTCGGCTGTCTTCGCGCGCTTCTGGTACTCGTGATTAGTTTCGATGTGAACTGCTTCTCCGTCTTCGTATGCTTCGATTTGTCGGCGGATTTCTCTGAGTCGTCGGCGCAGTAAGCGTTCTTCTTTTTCGAGCTGTTCTCGTGAATACGGGAGTTTCATCTATACTTTAGTGTAAAACAATTCCGAGGATATACTTTCCTACTTTCTGAGTTTGGGTTTCTGAGGGTGCTGTAAATTGGCGTTTTCAGGAGTTTGAGAGTCCTCGCCTGTTTTGTCTTCATAGTTGTTGAACAAAGCCGACAACTTGTACCCACCATCAGGTAAGAAGTCATGACTGTCACACCAGATTTCATACCCATGCTGTCGCCGTCTCTGACCGATAGAGTCCAATAACGTGCTTAACGTTTAGATGCTGTATCTTGTATTCTCCAGCTATGGAGGATAGTGGAAATATCAAATTTGAGGGTTCCACCAAGTTCTGCGACAAATGTGGGAGCTTGATGAAGAAACGTGACGACTCGTGGGAATGTCCAAAGTGTAACCACTCTAAATTCGAGAGTTCGCAGTCCGAGAGTTCAGCACGGATGAAGAGTGGGTACTTCGCGGCCAAAATTGACCACATCAATGATGACGGCCACGGAATAATCGAAACGGAGTATCAGCATATCAACGCAGGTCCAATCCAAGAATCCGCTGTTGGAGACGAGGTGACTGCCGTGCTGGTACGTGGTAACGCACTGATTAGTGATGAAGAACCTAGGGACGAGGAATATATTGGTTGGATGGTATCCGCGCTGGGACTTGAACCACAGTACAGCGTGGATAATGAGGGAAGCGACATCCAATTCTGTAATAATTGTGCGGCAGTGATGCGGAACAGAGACGATACGTGGGTGTGTCCGCTCTGTGATGACTTTCAATTCCATCAGACCCCAGAACCGGGTGAAGTGTTCACTGCAGAAGTAGACCGAATTAGTAATAGTGGAAACAGCATCATTGAGTGTAGAACAGGACATATCAATCTTGGTCCGTTTCCAAAATTCTCAGCGGGAACCTACGTTACTGCCCTGAAAATCAACAGTACGTACGCGTTTATTTTGGATGATGAAACGGGGATTTCTGTCGAGGATTTCCTAATAAAAGCAAATCAATCTAGTGCGTTAGAAGCTGTCGACTTGGACGATAAGATGAGAGCGGAGACTACTATCAGGGAGTCAGATACTGAATCTGGTGATGATGGAACTAGTCAACAGGAGCCTCAAGATGGTACGAAATCACGTGCCAGTAAGGACGTGGGAACTGTATCCTCTGGTGCGGATTCAGAAGACAAAGCTCCAGATGATGAAAGAGACCTCAACCTCCCGGAATTACGGCGAGAAGCGCAGGCAGGCGCAGTTGAGGAGGTTCCCGCTGAAGCGACAACTGCGCCGAGTGAGTCTGTGGAGTACAATCGGTCGAGAGAGGTCAAACGATATGTGAAGACGCGGGCAGCAGGCATCTGCGAGGGCTGCGGTTCGCCAGCACCATTCACGAGCAAGACCGGGGAACCGTACCTTCACGCTCACCACGTTAACGAGTTGAGCGATGGTGGCACTGACACCATAGACACCGTAATAGCCCTTTGTCCGAACTGTCATTACCGCGTCCATGACGGAGCGGACGGCGAGCAGTACAATAAACGACTGCGCCGCATCCTCCACGAACTTGAAGCGAGGAGGTAACGGATTGAGAGCTCCAACAAGGCCAATAGAGCTGAACCCCGTTCAGCTATTGTGGCGTGTCAGGCAAACAGGTAAGCCAACCAGTTCGACTGGCCGAACGTCTGGCTGTTTGACCACCATCTGTCCCTTGTTGAACTGCGTGATGGACTCCTTGAATTCCTTAGGGACGAACACGTCGTGGCTCTCAACCACATCTCTTTCCAATCCGAGGTAGATTCGCGTATTCATTTGCTTACGAATCTCACCATCGATGTCCTGTGGTGTTTGTGTAATTATGTAGAGGCCAAACTTGTCTTTTCGACCTCGCTTCGCAGCTTGCTGGAAGTTCGAGACGAGATAGCGTTCCCGCGGGTCGCTTGCTTCGGAGATATATTCGTGTGCCTCGTCCAGAGCCAATAACATCGGCGTACCCTTGATGTGTGGATAATCGACGTTGCTACCGATTTTGTTCTGGACAATATGTGCGAGCAGACAGGAGACGACGATTCGGTCCGTACTCCCACGTAAGTGGTCTGTCGGAATGACGGTCACCTGTTCGGGGGCAAACATCTGCTGGGTGAGGTCCGTCAGACTGTCCACTCCGTGGTCGAAGATGCGGTTGTACTCGTACTGGTCAACGATTCGCTCTCGGGCGGCAATCAGAACGCTCTCGTTCTCCGTAATAGGGGAGTCATCTGCGTCAGCGAGCAAATTTTTAGCGTACTTTGAAAACTCTCGGTACGTCGGGGGGCCTCCGTACTCCGACTTAGGGTTGTCACACTGGCTGAAGTACGACGAAATCGTCTGATTGATGGCCGACCGCGTTCGCTCCGGTGGCTCCGACGAGTAGAGGAGTTGCCGGTTCGTCCGGACGATTTCGAAGGGTATGCCGAACGACCGAGCGTTGTTGTGAGTGATGTTTGTGTCCGCAATCTGCGGGACGAATACCTCGAAGCCGACATCTGGGTCCTGTTGAATTCCTCCGTGGCGGATGTTCTGCGCATTGAGGTCATCTCTGAAACCGGCAGTATACCCATCATCTGTAGGGTCATCACCCATCTCGACGTACTCTCCCTCTGGGTCGATGATGGTGGTATTGAGCCCACGAACTCGCTCGTCCTGTACGTCGACGTTCTCCTTTTCTCGTTCTTCAGGCGGGACTTCGATGGTGTACTGTTTCTCGGCGGCTAACTGCCGGAGGATGTTCTTCGATGCGTGCGTCTTGCCTGACCCTGTGCTTCCCGCAACCTGCGTGTGCCGGAAGATAGCGGGCTCTCCGAGGTCTTCGTTGCCGTCCGTGGCATTTGGGTTGAACAGGTAGTAGGGGAGCGGAGACTCTTCGCTCGGAATCCGGTCGCCGCTCACAGCCATGTGTCCGAGGAAAGCGCCCTCGTGCGGAATGCGGAGTGCTGTCCGAAGGAACTCCTCGTCCTCCACAAGATACACGTCACATCCGGGTTTCGGAGGCTTGTCGACGGTCACCTGTTCGAACGAAGAATCGTCGTCCTCTGGGTCGAACGTCACCGTGCTAATCGGCTCGATTTGGGCAACGTAGGAGAACGATTGCTCGCCCGGTTCATGCCGATATCCACCGTCTTGTTTATCGGTGATGTTCGCGACTGTAGCGTACTCCAGTCGGTTGATGACGCCGACAAGCATCGAGGTTGGGAAGTCAACATCCTGTTCCTCGTTCACCGGGTACGGGATTCTCAGATAGTTTCCAAGGCGAACGTCGTCACGAGAACCAGAGTCAATAAACGCCCGAATGTAGGAGTCCTCTCTATCGACGACAATCGGTTCATCTTGCGCGGTGATGTGCCCCACGCGGTGGCCTTCATAGTCACCGAATGGAGTAGGAACGGTCCCGGTGTCCGTCTCGTTCTGTTCTCTTTCGCGCTCCTGCCTGACTTCGTCAAGGATGTCGTCGGTCATGTGTTGTGTGTTGAGGTCTTCTGTGGGTGGTCGTTGAAGTTCGTTCGCTGCCCGCTGGAGAGTCCTGTATCCACGCTAGCCCTCCATGTCTCGGAATCCCCGTTTCTCGTTATAATCCTCTATCGCGCGGACAGAGCCGATGATTTGGCGGAGCTTGTTTCGGTCCACGCGAGTGATTCGCGCCATCTCGTCAGCATGGGTGATTGCCCGAGGCTCCTTCTGTTGCTGAGAAAGTTCGACGAGGACCTTTCGCTGAATCTGGTCACGTCGTTCGGCGTCTTTGACCAGCAAGTACGGGACTTCAATCCGCATCACGTTGTCCGTCATCGGCGTGCGCGCGTAGAAGAATACGCGCTGGTACTCACTGGCGTCACCGTGTTCGAGGTTCACATCGAACGTTTCGAACGGCACCACCGGATGCCCACGTACGGTCTGTTTGGTCTGGCGCAGCCACGGTGTGTAGCTGATGATTGACCCGCGGTCACCGTGCTTGTCCTCCATGGTGAACAGAGCGTCGTCGAACAGTTGGTGGTCGTTCGTCCACGGAAGCGGGACCGATACGTCGACATCCGCGTCGTCTATCTTCGTTTCCAGCGCGTCGAGAGCGACCGCCGAGCCGCTGGTCTTCGTGATTCCCACGAGAGGGAGGTCTCGGTGATGCATCGTCTCGACAGTATTGACGTAGTTCTGGAGAATGTCCGAGACCATCTCCGGCCAAATCTCGGTCATCCGCCGGGGGCCTTCGCCCACCTGTTCGAAGAGCATCCAGCCGAACGCTGGGTTCGGGTATATCGGACCGTCGATGAACAGGGGACCGTCGATTTCGTTCGCCACCTCGTAGGCGTGCCGACCCTCCGCGTACGTACGCGAGACGCCAACAACGTACTCTTCTAGTCGGCTCGTTCGTTCGCACTGGGGGAACTGGAAGACGTGGGCCTCGATACCTTCTGGGGTGTCGAACTCGGAGTCGTCGATGTCCCCTAGCGAGAACTCGTCTTCGTTCAGATGAGCGACCAACGTCGTCGTCGCTCGATTGGCAAGCTCCGCGTGTTCAGAATCACCCGAGACACCGAGCTTGGCGACGCTAGCGCCGGCCAGCAGGCCGTTACTGAACTGTAGCGACCGAGTCGTCGAGCCGTCGATACCGTAGGAAACGGACCACGGGTCGTCCCACTCGTACACGTCAGCAGTGGGTTCGTGGATGACCCCGAACTCTTCGTCGTCTGGGAGTAGTGGTTCGATGAAGCCTCCCGGCAGCCCGAAGTAGCTCAGCGCTTCTTCCGCGGTTATGCGGGGCTCTTCTTCGAACTCACTAACCGCGTGGTCGAGTTCGTTGAACATTCCTTCGAGGGCGGCGTAGGCTCCGAGGTCAGTCATCGACGACCACCTCGGGATGAGACCCCTTGCCTCCTCACGTCAGGCTCCCCCCTTCGCTTCGTCGGGTCGAACAACTTTACTCGTCTCCGTCGACGGGTCCTTCTCGACCTGAATGGTCCTGTCGCTGTTCTCGATGAGGTGTTCATCGTGGCTGACCACTAGTACCTGTGGAACGTCCCACTCGCTGATGGTGCTAATCATCGTCTGGAGCTCACCGACGTGGTCCTCGTCAAGGAATGTCGTCGGCTCGTCGAGGATGAACGGTGGGAGGGCTGCTCCGGCCACACCTTCACGCTCGGCGATGATGCGGTATACCCCGGCACGGAGTGCGAGGTTGAGGATTGTAGACTCCCCGCCGCTGGAGAGTTCCGGTTCGAGAAGTTCGTTGTCCGGGGTGACGAGGTGGATGTTGTACTTCTTGTCAATCTGCACCCCGCGGTACGACTGGCTCTGATAGAGCTCGGCGAACATCTCGTTGGTGTACTTATTCAGCTTCGCGAGGTTCCGCTTGCGAAGCTTTCCGCGAACCGTCTTGTAGGCATCCTGTAGTTCTTCGGCTTCTTCCACGTGGTCTGCTGCCCACAGGGCCTGTTCGTCGAGCATGGATTTGCGCTCCTTCTCCTCGCGTACCTGTTTCTTCGTCTGCCGGTGCTCGACGATTTGCTCCTTTACCCCATCCAGTTTGTCCTCGGCGTCGTCCAGTTTGGACTCGAATTCGGCGATGAACTCGTCGATTTCCGAGATTTCTTCGCGGAGTTCTTCCGCGTCAAGGTCGCCGAGTTCGTCTTCGAGCTCATCCTCGCGTTCTTCGAGCTCATGCACACGGCCCTCGGCCTGTTCGAGGAGTTTAGAGAAGTTCTCGATATTCTCGTCGCAGCGTTGTATGTCATGGCGGAGGTTGGAGACCTCGTCGAACAGTTCGACGACCGCCTCTACAGCATCTTCTGTCTCTTCTGCTTCATCGACGCGCTCTTCGGCCTCACGGAGCCGCTCCTTAGCGTCACGGAGGTCAGCCTCTTTCTCTTCGCGGTTGGCCTTTTTGTCTTCGAGCTCCCCGCTCAGTACGTGGAGCTCTTCCTGTGCTTCCTCAATTTCTCCTTCAGCCTCTGCTACTTCTGACTCCCAATCCTCTACCGCTTGCCGAGCGTTGTCGAGTTCATTATCTCGGAGGTCACGCGCCTCGTTGAGTTCGGTCTCGAACTCCTCCAGCGACCCCTTCGCTTCATCGAGAGCATTCAACTCGTCTTTGGCGTCCTGTAGTTCGGCCCGGTGCTCCTCGACAACGGATTCGGCGTCGATGTCGTGTGCCTCTTCTGTGGCTCGGCAGACAGGGCAGCGACCCGATTCGGCGAGTTGGTCGACTTGCTTTTCCAGCGTCTCAAGCTGCCCGATGGTCTGCCGTACCTCTTCGCGCCGTTCGTTCAACTCCTTGCGTTTCTTCGGGACGTGCGTGTCCGCGAGAGTATCGAGGGGTTCGTCCGTAGGAAGGTCAAGCTCTGATGCGAGGTTTCTGATTTCCGTGCTCTTTTCGGCCAGTTCCTCCTCAAGCGCGTCCACACGCTCTTCGGCTTCCGCACGTTCTCTCTCTGCTTCCTCTCTCTCTACTTGTGCCTCTTTGATGGACGACCAGCTTTCACGGAGGTCTGCAGCGACACTACTGATGTCTCGTTCGACGTAGTCGAGGTCGCCCTCTATCCCGGATATCTCCCCTTGCTCAATCGACTGAACCTCGGAGCGAGCGTTCTCTGCCTTCTCACGTGCTTGACCAAGTTCCTCCTCTGCAGCGTCGGGGTCCGATAAGTCAATATTCTCGACGGCCTCCGCCTCCCGGGCATCAGCGAGGGACTCCTCAGCCTCGTCGAGCTCCAACTCTAACTCAGATTTCGTCGATTTCTCCTCGTTGAAGTCTTCCTTGTACTCGTCACGGTTGTCACGCGCATCGTCGAGTTTCTCTTCTATCTCGTCGATTTCGGCTTCGAGTTCTTCGATTCGTTTTAGCTGGTCCTCGTTCTCCTCTTTCCGGTCTTCGAGCCGGTCGAGTTTGTCGTCGAAATCATCGATTTGTTCATTCAGCTTGGACTTCTCTTCCTGCAGCTCCCCGATGCGTTCGTCGAGGTCGTCGATGGGTGGAAGGTCGTCCAAACGATTCTGTGTCTCCTCTCTCCGGGTCTTTGCGTGCCTTTCAGCGCGACCGTACTCTAGCCGAACCTCGTCGGCTCGTTCGATGAGTTCGTCCATGCGGTCGAGCCCGAGCAACCCGTCGAGGATACCGCGACGCGTTTCTGTATCAGCATGAATGAGACGGGTGATGTCCCCCTGCTGGACGTATACTGAGTTGACGAAGGATATCGCATCCATCCCGACAATCTCCTGAATATCGCTTTGTACGGCTCTAAAGCCGGATATTGCCTCCTCCATTGCTGGTGAAGAAAGCTTCGGATAGCCACTTTTCGTCTTCGCGCCGTCTACTTCACCCTCATCGTCGTACGTCTTTTCGATAGCCCACTCGATGGTGTACTCCTCGCCACCGACGACGAACGTCAGTTCGATACGGCCAGAATCTGCCTGCTTTCGCACGAGCTCGTCGAGGTTGAAATCACTATTCACCTTCTTCCTCGTTATGTTCGTTTGGAAGAGCCCGCCGAACAGGCCCTGCAGAATTGTCGACTTCCCTGCTCCGTTCGGTCCGAAGATGAGGTTCTCCCCACCCGAGAATTCGACCGTTTCGTCGTCGTAGCTTCGGATGTCTTCCAGCGTGAGTGATTTGAAGTGCATCTATCGTTCCTCAAGTGTCGCTTCCCCGAATTCTTCTTCCTGTGCCGTGCGGATGCGGTGGTTCATCTCGGTTCGGATGTCGCCATCGTCGATAGACTCGTCGCGGACGAGGTCTTCTGCTTCAGCAGAGAGTGGCGAGAGGGTGAGGTCTGAGAGCTGCTCCTCAATCATCTGGTCGATGTCGTCGATGTCCTCTTCGTCGAACTCGAAGTCGAAGTCCGCATCTACCTGTCTTTTGTCGTCAACGTTGGGGACGGGTACCTCTCGCTGTGAAAGTAGACTGTACACGTCGTTCGTGGTGACCGGGACATCTGCGCCACGGAGACGAACGACGACGACCTTCTCTGCGATGTCTTCTCCACCGGCTTCTTCGTCGATTCGGCGCTCAACATGGTCGATGCCGTGGCCTTCCTCGAACTCGACGTTCACAACGAGGAAGTCTCTGGGGACATTATCGCGACCCGCGCTCTCTATCGTCCGTGTCCGAAGTTGGATATTTCCATCCGTTATTTCCAACACGTAAACGCAAGGGTCGGTGCTCTCTGATACCTTGGTTCGCTCGGTCGCACCGGGATAGAACGCCTTCACACCGTTTACTTCGGTGCTACAGGTCGAGTGGTAGTCTCCCAACGCAAGTCCATCGGGCAGGAAGTTCAACCGGTCAAGGAACTCGTCGAGATGGTAGGGTTGTCCTCTGTGAGGTGGAACCAGTGGCTCAAACAGTTCGTGCATACAGAGGAGGTTAACCGCATCTTCGTTCTCCGACTCCTCTAGGGTAAAGTCGTAGTTCTCCCACTCCGGATTGCGAACAGCGTCGAATCCGAACACGTTGACTGGATTTCCACCTTTCTCTTCCGTAACTCGGGTCGGCGAAGTTGAGAGACGCACCGTGTTCCCGAATCGTTTAACGATATCCATCCACTGCTCGTCTCTCTTACGCTCGTGGTTTCCCACGATAGCGAGAAACGGGATGTCCTCGGAGTCCAAACGCGACACAGCGTCAAGACAGCGGTTTACTGTCGGCACATTCGGTGAGGGGTCGTCAAAAAGGTCACCGGTGTGAATGACGGCTTCCACTTCTTCGTCGATAGCGATGTCCACAGCGGAGTCGAACGCGTCCGCAAAATCGGACCGCCTAATGTTGCTTCGGTATTGGCGTAGTCCGAGGTGGGTATCGCTGATGTGGAGGATTTTGGTCATTATCGTATATCGGTAGATGAGGTCTAGAGAGGTGATAAGTGTTCTCCAGCAGACACGTAGTGCTGAAATACAGTAGGGATGCCTCAAACCTGACTCAGTATGCTGGTTTGTAAGAATCTTGACTCTGCAGCTTCCGAATCAAAATCCGGCTGTGTGACATGTATCGCGCAGCGGAAGGTATCAGAAGCCGCTACCCTTCGCAGTAGTATCTGTTCATTAAGTTTCGGTCATCGCTTTCAGCGTGAGTCATTTATTGGGTAGCAGGCTCTACTACGGTCTAAACCAGTTGCCTTAGTAGCGGTCGATGCTCGATTGGGACTGGAGACCAGAGGTTGATTCCACCTCTTCCTGATTCCACTTGTTCAGCCCTTCAACGGCCTCATCACTGACACGTACTTTGGCAGCACTGGATGATGAGTCAGGCCCCCAGAGACCGAAGACACACTTGCCTGACTGATATTCTTCGTGTTCTTCGGGCAGGAGATACACCCACCCAATCTCCTCATGGTCGCTATCTCCGCGACCGCCGATTAACGCGGTATCTGGATATCCGACTGGCTTTACTACGATTGAATAGTTCGTGTTCCGAGGAGAATGGTCTTGACAGCGGACAGTTGCCATAGCATCATTTCCACGAGTATATCTTGAGAACACCTCGGGTTATCTTTGATGACTATCGAAGAAAACCCACCGAGCGCATTTTGATTCAGATATTGTCCAGCGAATGGTCTCAACAGGCGAGTCCCGTGGCCAGTCTCCTATTCATCCTCGAAATCGCTCAACTCGGTTTGGCCAGTGGATTTCTCGATTCCAAACGTCGTTCGATAGGCTTGGAACAATTCCTCAGAATGGTCCATCTGGTCAATACGGTGAATCAACCAATGAAGCCAGAGGAGGAGTCCTGAGAGAACGACATAGAGGATAGACCCGGCTAAAACGCCCCCAAGATAACTTACAATAAATGGCACTACTCCGGGCCCGGGTTGAATATTGATGATTTCCTCGAATCCGTATCCGTACTTATCTCCCATATGAGATATTCCAGTCAAAGAAAGAATAGCCCCTAATACAGAGACAACGAGCATATACAGTCCAAATCGAATGACCCGTTTGTCTCGACCAATTTCCCCGAGTTCTTCGTATCCAAAGAGAGACTCTCCAGTCGCAATAACCCAGAGTATGGTACTGATACCGACAAACACGAGGATAGCTTGACCTACAAACAGACCAGCGGCTTGAAACTGTATTGCGATAATCAAGACAGAGAAGATGAGAAGGTAGAACGGCACAACAAACGTGAGTACCCGGAAGCTCTCTAGCCGAGGCTTGATTATGAAATCAAATAAACTGCTGTCGAATTCCTCTTGTAAGTGGTATCTAATGGAAAGGGCGACTATAATGAATATGAGGAGACTCGATACTATTCCCACGTTCAGCCAGCGGCTTTTAACCTCAATAGGGAATTGAGCGAGATATAATGAAATGGCCCCGAACACACCGAGAAGTGTGAATAGCTCTGACTGTTCTTTAAGAAAAACAGACAATTCAAATTTTTCCTCGGACCTCCCAGTCATAGGTTCGTTCTGGTGAAGCGCATCCAATCCCTCTTAATTACCGATGTATCGGTACGAGGCGAGCACCAGTAGACCGCTAAATATCGGAGGGAGCACGGCAAACAACAATTCAAATGCATTAGAGAGCATTCCGGACACGATAGCCGTGTTGGAAATCCAATAACTGAGGAGTAATAGTGGAGTAAAGACGAGGAGTACCCGACCCGGTTTCTCACCATACCGGCTCGTGAACCCGTATAGGAGGTAGGCCCCATAGGATAACCAGTCTCCCTGTTCTTTCAACCGGGTTCGTCGGTTATCGAGTTCCCGAATATGGAACTCCGCAGAGGACTGGTGGTCTCGAACCGCGTCAGCTCCTATTCTTGCTTTCAAGTATGTGAGTTCCTTTTCACGCAAAGCCACTTCATCAAAAAGGTCGTGTGGGTCACGAACTGTGCAGAGATTGTACTTGGATTCGTCAAGAACACTGTGATAGTCGATGAAATTGAACCCCTCAAAACCGGTGTCATTAAAGATTAGATGTTCCCACGCAACCACTGAATCCATATCCTCGAACTGAACCTCACCCAAAGTTGCGCCTGAAAAGTCATAGTACGCCGTTGTAGGGTCGGGCTGGCTGAAACTCCCCGATTTGATAGTCGCCCCCTGTAGTGAGATGATGCAAGGTTCATCTGCAACAGTGTCGGGCGATATTTGGAGTCGAGTGAACTCACCTCCGACTTCTGCAACGTGGTTCCCCTCTCTTGTCTCTTCAGGTACAGAATCGGACTCGGGAACAATATGCCAGTGTGAGTGAGATTTCCCATTAAGTTCTACATCATCCAAATGGACGGTGCCATCTGCAGTTACACCATTGAAATAGAGAATGTCGTTGAATTCGGCGCTATTTAGATTTATACCCTCGGAAAAAGTCACCTCGGAGAAGTTGACTAGCTGAGGCCGGTGATTTGCTTTAGCTATCTGAGAGCCGTAGGGAAGGTTGGGGTCTACGTTAAATTCGCATCCATAGAAACTTGTCTCTCCTTGAAACACACATTCCCTGAACTTCGCATGTTCATCAAACTTGGATTCCCTGAAGTTGACGCTATCATAGAATCGGGAGTCGGTACACAGTATCCCCCTTTCGACCTCTATATGTTGAGCAAAGACCAAGGCGTGGAATTTGACCGCTGGAAGCTTTAGCTCCCCGTTGATGTCTGCTCCTGTAAGAAAAAAAGGTTGCGAGACGGTAGAACCAGTCAGGTCGAAGTCGTTTTCAAACGTCGCATAACGAAGGTCAATTGGGTTATTATCGTTAGACCCCAGAACGAAATTGAAAAGAGCTATTCCCTCGAATTTCCCCCCCACGAACCGTTTCACAGATGCACCATCCGCACTGACGCATTTCACGAAGCGGCTCTGTACATCGTTGGCATCTTTTTCTGAAATAGGGAGATGGAATATGCAGAGATATTTTCCATTATGCTCTTTCTCTGCAATATGGGGGCAACGCCATTCCTCGGTGATGGCTGAATGGGCGAAAGCCGGGACCTCGCCCTCATCTGGGTCAAAGATATACTCACATCGTTGCTTCTCTTCCTCACCTTCAGTTTCGGTCACGACTTGGGCGTAACTGCAAAAGGTTGGATAATAAGTCTATCCTGCTCACGTAGTAGCCCAGTCGTTAGTAAGAGTCGGTCAGGAAAGTAGGAACTCCTTCGGGTATCGTCTTTTCAATATGCTTGATGATGGGCTCGGTTTTGCTAATAATCAAGTCCTTGGCAGAGGTCTCGTAGTAGGTCATTAGGAACTGCTGAGCTAGCCCAAAGGCGAGGATGATACCCCATTTTAACAACTGAGTCTCCTCCACGGCACTCCTATCGCCGTCAAGCATTGCTCCCTCGATTCGAACGGGATGTGAACTTCGATTGCTGAGGTAATTATAGATTTTCCCGTATTTGGGGTCCATCTTCTTCAGCTTGGACTTCTCCCCTGCGAGGATATCGTGTAGCTCATCAACCGATTCGTATTCGTAAATTCCTCGTTCGACCTGACCCATATCCGAATCCAGATTCTGTATCTCTTCCTTCTGACGTTTAAGAATCTGGGCAGCTTTGTCTTGGTCTTTGTTGAGCCCTCTAATGACGAGGTAGGTCTCAAATAGGAACCTCACTTCTCGATATGCAGCGTCGTAGTGGTGATGCTTTAGAAGTCGAAACAGAGCGAAAAGCGAGTTCACACCTTTAGAGAAGAATATATCCTGATATTGGTGCCGTTCGTCTACCTCGTCATGGCAGGTTCTATGGGCCTTCTGTTGAACGCGGGACAACACCTCGGCAGTTGTCAGTAACGTTTGACCAAGCTCTCCGTTCGGATGTGAATTCTCGTACGTCTCGGTGTCTGCAAGGAGTTGTTCTTCTATTTCTTTATATCGTTCTTCCGAATGCATAGCTCACGCATCCCGCTTTGACAGCGACAGGTACTGTTCGTCAGTAATTGGGGAGTCCACATGGTCATCATTGAAGAATCGTAGCACAGCGAAGATGTCCAACTTATTATCCATCTTCACCTCCATGTCCCCGTCCTCATTCTCCTCGAACTTCACATCGGTCTCGAAGTTCTCACGAATGTGCTCTGCATCCTCTGGCGTCATATCTTCGTAAGCACCCCGCTTATGAACCTTGTACATCAGCCTCAGAACCTTGTTGTTCCCGTAGATTGCGTCTTTGAACAGTTCGAAGTCTTGGAAGGGTATATCGCTCTCCTCTAAGTGGCCAATAACATCGTCTGCACGTCGTCGATACTCGTCAAGATAGTCGAAGACCTTCTCGAACTTGTTCTGGTCGAAGATGAACATCGTATCATCGTAGTAGACTGCATCGATTCGGTCAGGGATAGATAGGATAGATTCGTCGACCTTTCGGTGGGTATCACTTCCACCAGCTTTCATCCGAAGCCAAGATTTGCGTCCGAGAATTTGACTGCGCCGGTAATTCAGGAACGCGATAGCCACCTCTTCGTCCTCCTCATCACGCAGTCGAATCGCTTGAAATTCGGGTTTCGGGGGTTCCTCGTATGATGTATGCTGGAACCGTTGGCCTTGCAGAAGCCTATCGAAGTGCTGGAACTGCGGGATATTCTCGATGTCCTCATACTGAAGCAGCGTCTCGTCACGGTCGCGATTCTCCAGCGAGTACGAGTCGAACCGAATACTGTCATTCTCGTATGCCTCTGCTTTATTCTCAACTTTCTCTCGGACTAACGTCTCCAATTCGGGAGAGATATCGTCACCCAACTTGATGCGCTTGAAATCGTAGGTGGCTTCGTTTGAATTCGTCTCTTCCTCACGAGCCAACAGCAGGTCGACACCGTTATCGCCTGTATCAGTCGAATCTAGCTCCTGTAAAAATCGACGCAGGCCCTCAAAAGTCGACAAAGCAGCGTCGTCTTGGCTCGATAAACTCATCAATTCGTGACAATGTACACACCGTTACTTATTCTTGCGGTATTCACACTCACAGAATCGCCTTCCAACTGCTCATTTGCTAGGAGGAGGTACTTACTATGCTCCGTTTTAACCTGATAGATACTGTACCCAAGGAGCACAAGCATCGGATTGGTATACAGTCGGTTGGACCGTATTGCGATTATCGCTACCAGAGCGAAGAACAGCGCGAATGAAAGCACGTCGTCGAAGTTGTCGAACTCCATAACTACGAGCGGAAAGATATACACTAACAGGTACTCGCTGAACAGGTGCGACTTATTCTCGTGGTCTACGAATGTTTCGAGTTGTCCTTGATTAGTTCGCCGTACCCATAATATGAAGAGTAGATAACCGGTCGAAACGAGTGCAAACCCAAGTGCGACGAAGGCAAGCACGGAAACAGAGAATCCGGAAATATCGTAAGAGGGGAGCTGTATGCCGTAGACTTGACTGTCGAAGTCCCAGAGCCGAGCGGCGAAAATGAGATAGAGTGGCGTATAGGAGCTGAGAAAGAGTAGAAGCTTTCCGCCACTTGGAAGTTGACGCCCCATTACGTTTCAATTTGTTGTACGCCGAGCAAATGTCTTCTGACTAACGGACCAAGAACATTAACGTCCGCTTCCAAGCTCAGCCAAAGTGACGAACATCTCGAACGTTACTGTCTTTAACGAAAATCGGCATTCTCTCGCTTACTCCACAGGGTGGTATGCAGGATATAGAAGTCACGGGACTTGTAGTACAGCATCGCCTCAACAGGTTCGTCGGTAATAGGGAGCACGCACCTACGCCAATATTAGTGGTCACTGAGACGGATTTCGAGCCGGTCAAGGATTTCCCAGAGCAACGGAACTGGCTGGAGACTGCTGAAGGAGATAGCCTCATACACGTACTCGTCATTAGCTGCCGGACGTTCTTGATAGTGCGCCCACGCGTCTACGTGCGGGTTTGGTTCGTGGTGCCACCCACAGTCAAAACCCGAGCTTTCGCTGTAGTGAAAGGCGAACTCTGGGTCTGCGTCCACAGTCTCGCCCGCGTACCAACGAATCGTGAGCGTTCCCTCGTCCGCTTCGCTTCCGAGGATAGCCGGGTCAAGTAGCGCAACGACACGGAGGAATTGGCCGGGTGGCTCCCCACTCGCATGTTGGACGGCAGGGTGTCGCTCAATCGTGCGTCTGAGTTCGAGCAGAACCGTGTGCGATGCCTGTCCGGGGTCGTAGCCGCCGTCGAACGCGAACATTCAGTCAGGCAGGTGCCGGGGTACTTCCAGCGTAGTCAGAGTAATGCTCGATAGCGTCCTCGACAAGTTGGAGACGATACACGATGATATCCCAGTCGTTCGCAGTCCGGCGCATCTCTCGTGTTGCCTCGGCAGTATCGGCATGTGCCGCCCGCTCGCGAAGGTCACTCGGTGAATCCGCGTCGTACTCGGTCTGCCACTCCTCGACCTGCTCCTGTAGGTCGCCACGCAGTTCGAGAAGGTCGTCGCGAGTCCGGTCGTCGAGGAGGTTGCGGAGAGCTTGCATTCGCGTGTAGAGCGGGTCTGGTTCATACCGGGTCGCGGTCCCTCCGGTAGCGGTTCGGAGAACGTTCATCTCGACAAGGCGCTGGAGGTGGTCACGCGCAGTGTTTCCCGCGACGTGGGCCTGCTCTGCAATCCAGTCGGCCGGTTTGGGCTCGGAAAGTGTAACGGCGACTGCGCGCACGCGGTCGAAGGCGCTCTGGTGCTCTTTCCAGAGTTCGGCCCCTGATTCATCTGTCATACGTAGCGGTTGGCGCTAGACCACAATAATTCTATTGGGAATACAAATTATTGAACAAGAACGATGGCGGAGGTGGCGAGCTGACCGCTAGAGAGGCTGAAGCGTTCTCCTGAAAGTCAATTTCCAGTAGCTTTATTATGAACTGCGGTAATCTTGACTCTAGCAAATCGCACGACGGAGGAGATGGGGATGACGTGGCATCATGAACTCTACTCCAATATCGGAGGAAGGTTTAAATACACCACGACGCCGTCTGTTGACTCCTAGGTGTTATGCGGCAGGATGGGCGCTGCAGGATTTGAACCCGCGACAGCTTGGTCCGAAGCCAAGCACTCTATCCAGACTGAGCTAAGCGCCCGTACCGTTTGCTATCTCGTTAGACGTTTTAAGTCCCGCGGTTCGGAAGCGTCGGATAGTCGTCATCGACGGCTCTCGGGTTCGTGACCGCGAGCGATCAAAAAGAATATTATCGGGACTGGGTATGTATCTCTTAGTAGATGTGTCTTGGTCGTCCGGCCTGCCAGCCGAATGAGTGGCCCGGTTCGCTCCCGTCGTCGAGGTGCGCCCATGTATGATCTGAGACCGCACTTCGACGAGGAGGTCGACCCCGGGACGAACCTCCTCCTCACCGGCCCGCCGCTGACCGGCAAGCGGTCCATGATGATGGACGTGTTGGCCGCCGGGACCGACCGCGGCGACGGCGCGATCGTCGTGACCACGAAGGACGGCGCCGACCGCGTCCTGAAAGAATACGAGAAGCGGACGCCCTACGGGGGAAAGCCGGTCGCCGTCGTCGACTGCGTCACGCGCCAACAAGGCGTCAGCGACGCCCGCGAGTCGGATCGGATCAAGTACGCCTCCTCGCCGGTGGATATGACGGGAATCGGGATCAAGCTCTCGGAGTTCCTGCAGGCGTTCGGCGACCGCGGCATCGAAGAGAACCGCGTGATGGTCCACTCGCTGTCGACGCTGCTGATGTACTCGGACCTCCAGACGGTGTTTCGGTTCCTTCACGTGTTCACCGGGCGCATCCAGAGCGTGAACGGACTCGGGCTGTTCAGCATCGACTCGACCTCCCACGACGACCAAGCGATGAACACCCTCAAACAGCTCTTCGACGGCGTCATCACGCTCTCCGAGGACGGCGAGCCCGAGATTCGGCTGGCCTGAATCAGCCGGTTCGATACCTCTTCTTCTCGTTTCGACCTCCCCGACTCCGGCCGGGCCGGCCTCGATCGCTGTGGCCTCGATCGCTCCGCCGGCCATCGAGTTCGAGTGATGGATTTAATCGCCGCCGCTGCGAACGCTAAGCTATGCCCGTCACCGACGACGAGGGACTCGACCGACTGCTCGACGCCGACACGATCGCCGTCGTCGGCTGTTCCACGACCACCGGCAAGGCGGCTCACGACGTGCCGGCGTACCTCCAGCGGCACGGCTATCGAATCGTTCCGGTGAACCCGTTCGCCGACGAGGTCCTCGGTGAGCCGGCGCACGACGAGCTCGCGGACGTCGACGCCGAGATAGACATCGTGAACGTGTTCCGCCCGAGCGAGGAAGTGCCCGAGATCCTCGACGCGGTGCGCGAGCGACACGCGGCGCGCGGCGACGCGGGCGCGGCTTGGCTCCAGCTCGGGATCACCCACGACGAGGCGGCCGCGGCCGCGGAGGCCGACGGGATAACCGTGGTACAGGACCGCTGTATGAAGATCGAACACGGCCGCCTCCGCGGATAGGGCCCGGCCCGAGTCGCGACTAGCCCTCCCACTCCTCGAACGAGCGGTACACGCCCTTCGAGAGGTAGCGCTCGGAGGAGTCGCAGAAGACGGTGGCCACCGTGTCGTGGGGCGCGTCGATCGCGCCGGCGCGGATGTCGCGGGCGACCCGCTTGGCCGCGATGGCGTTCGCCGCGGCGGAGGAGGCGACGAGCTGTCCCTCTTCGGCCGCGAGTCGGCCCATCTCCTCGTGGACCTCGCGGTCGGGGACGGTGACGATGTCGTCGACGACGTCCGGGTCGAAAAGCTCGTTGCGGTCGATGTCGTGGGTGCCGATCCCCTCGGTCTTGTACTCCTCGTGCTCGACCTCCTCGCCGAGGAACTCGCGGTACGCGGAGCCGGCGGGCTCGACCGCGACGACGTGCGTGCCGGGGTCGCGCTCGCGGAAGTAGCGGGCCATTCCCATCAGCGTCCCGCCCGTGCCGCAGCCGGCGACGACGGCGCCCACCTCGCCGTCCAGCGCCTCGTCGATCTCGGGGGCGGTCGTCTCGTAGTGGGCCTCGGCGTTGAGCGGGTTCGAGAACTGCTGGGGGACGACCGCGTCGTCGAGCTCCTCCGCGATGGCGTGTGCGCGATCTATCGCGAACCCCATCCCGTCCTCGCTCGGGGTGTTGACGACCTCCGCGCCGAGCGCGCGCATGAGCTGCTGTTTCTCGACGGAGAACCGCTCGGGGACGACGAACACCGCGTTCAGCCCGAGCTGTTTCGCCGCGACCGCCAGCCCGATCCCGGTGTTGCCGGCGGTCGGCTCGACGACGGTGCCGCCCTCCCCGACGTCGCCGCGCTCGAGCATGCGTTCGAGCATGTGCTTCCCGATCCGGTCTTTGACGCTCGCGCCGGGGTTGAACGACTCCAGCTTCGCGTACACCGGCACCGCGTCCGGCGAGTCGTGCACCCGGACGAGCGGCGTCTCCCCGATCGTCTCCAACACCGACGACAGGGGCTCCCGATGGGTCGTCATGTTCCCGAGATCGTTGCCGCCCCTTTTGCGTGTTTCCATGAGCGCGTCGATCAGGGTGCGACGCCGGTCCGGTGAGTGACGGCGTGCCGGTGAGTGACGGCGTGCCGGGGATCGAACAAACTTATGCCCCTCGTCCGGTTCCGAAGAGGTATGAGCGAGACCGATGCGCAGGCCGACGTGACGGTCGTCCTTCCGGACGGATCAGAGCTGGACGTTCCGGCGGGGGCGACAGTCGAGGATGTCGCCTTCGAGATCGGCCCCGGGCTCGGTCGCGACACCGTGGCGGGGAAGATCGACGGCGAACTCGTCGAGAAGTACGCCGAGGTCCACGACGGCGCGCGGATCGAGATCGTCACCGACCAGTCCGACGAGTACCTCACCGTGCTGCGCCACTCCGCCGCCCACGTCTTCGCGCAGGCCCTTCAGCGGCTCCACCCCGAGGCGACGCTCACCATCGGCCCCCCGACCGACGACGGGTTCTACTACGACGTGACCGACGTCGACCTCGACGAGGACGACCTCGACGCCATCGAGGACGAGATGGAGGCGATCATCGAGGCCGACTACGACATCGAACGCGAGGTCCGGTCCCGCGAGGAGGCTACGGAGATCTACGCCGACAACGAGTACAAGCGACAGATCTTGGAGGAGGAAGCCGACGACGAGGAGGTCACCTTCTACGTGCAGGACGACTGGCAGGACCTCTGTCAGGGCCCGCACGTGGAGTCGACCGGCGAGATCGGCGCGGCGGCCTTACTGGAGGTCTCCGCCGCCTACTGGCGCGGCGACGAGGAGAACGACACGCTCACCCGCGTGTACGGGACCGCGTTCGCGTCCGAGTCCGACCTCGAGGAGCACCTGGAACTGCGCGAGGAGGCGTTAGAGCGCGACCACCGGAAGATCGGTCAGGAGATGAACCTCTTCTCGATCCCGACGGTGACCGGGCCGGGGCTCCCGCTGTATCACCCGCCGGGGAAGACCGTGCTCCGCGAGCTCTCGAACTTCGCCAACGAGCTCAACCGCGAGAACGGCTACGAGGAGGTCGAGACCCCCCACGTGTTCCGGACGGAGCTGTGGAAGCAGTCCGGACACTACGAGAACTACAAGGACGACATGTTCCTCCTCGACGTCAACGACGAGGAGTACGGGCTCAAGCCGATGAACTGCCCGGGTCACGCGACTATCTTCGACCAGCAGTCGTGGTCGTACCGCGACCTCCCGCAGCGCTACTTCGAGAACGGGAAGGTGTACCGGAAAGAGCAGCGCGGCGAGCTCTCCGGGCTCTCGCGCGTCTGGTCGTTCACCATCGACGACGGGCACCTGTTCGTCCGTCCGGACCAGATCCGCCAGGAGATCGAGTCCGTCATCGAGATGATCTTCGAGGTCGTGGAGACGCTGGACCTGGACGTCGAGGTCGCGCTGGCGACCCGCCCGGAGAAGTCCGTCGGCGGCGACGAGATCTGGGAGTCGGCCGAGGAGCAGCTCCGCGACGTGCTCGAGTCCGGCGGCTACGACTACGACGTCGAGCCGGGCGACGGCGCCTTCTACGGCCCGAAGATCGACTTCGGCTTCGAGGACGCCCTCGGCCGCGTCTGGGACGGCCCCACCGTCCAGCTCGACTTCAACATGCCCGACCGGTTCGACCTGACCTACACCGGCGAGGACAACGAGGACCACCAGCCGGTGATGATCCACCGCGCGCTGTACGGGAGCTACGAGCGCTTCTTCATGGTGCTCATCGAGCACTTCGACGGCGACTTCCCGCTGTGGCTCGCGCCCGAACAGGTCCGCATCCTCCCCGTCTCCGACGGGACGCTCGGCTACGCGCACCGCGTGAAAAACGAGCTCGAAGACGCCGGCTTCCGCGTCGAGGTCGAGGACCGCGACTGGACCGTCGGCCGCAAGATCCGGGCGGGCCACGACGACCGGCTCCCGTACATGGTCATCGTCGGCGACGACGAGGAGGAGTCCGGGACTGTCTCCGTGCGCGACCGCTTCGAGAACCAGCGCGGCGACGTCGAACTCGACGCCTTCGTCGACCACCTCGTCGCGGAGCGCGACGAGAAGCGGACCGAGCCGGACTTCGTCGACGACGACTGAGGCGGGTCGCGCGATACTGAGGCGGGTCGCGCGATACCCTCGCACGGGCGCGATTCGGCTCCCGACCGGCTTGCGCGTTCCGTCGCGTTTTTATCGCCACCGATTCCTTTGTCGCGTATGTCGAATCAGGTTCCGACGGTCGACGAACGGCCGCCCGACGTCGGGGAGCTGACGCCGCCCGATCGCACGCTGATGGGGCCGGGTCCGAGCGACGTTCACCCGCGGGTGCTGAAGGCGATGAGCACGCCGCTCGTCGGTCACCTCGACCCCTCGTTCGTCGAGATCATGGACGAGGTCCAGGAACTGCTCCGGTACACCTTCCGGACCGACAACAAGTGGACGATCCCGGTCTCGGGGACGGGGTCGGCGTCGATGGAGGCCGCGATCGGGAACCTCGTCGAGCCGGGCGACACGATGCTGGTGCCCACGAACGGCTACTTCGGCGGGCGGATGCGGTCGATGGCCGAGCGCGCGGGCGGCGACGTCGTCGAGGTCGACGCGCCGTGGGGCGAGCCCCTTGATCCGGTCGACGTGGAGCGCGCGTTCGACGAGCACCAGCCGGACGTCTTCGGCTTCGTCCACGCCGAGACGTCGACCGGCGTCCGCCAGCCGGACGTGCCCGCGCTGACCGATATCGCGCACGCCCACGACGCGTACGTGATCGCGGACTGCGTCACCTCGCTCGGTGGCGTCGAGATGCGCGTCGACGAGTGGGACGTCGACGCCGCCTACTCCGGCCCGCAGAAGTGCCTCTCCTGTCCGCCCGGCGCGAGCCCGCTCACCCTGAACGACCGGGCGATGGAGAAGGTGCTCTCGCGCGACGAGCCGGCCCGCTCGTGGTACCTCGACCTCTCGCTGCTGGAGGGGTACTGGGGGGAGGACCGCGCGTACCACCACACCGCGCCGATCACGAACGTGTACGCGCTCCGCGAGGCGCTCCGACTCGTCGCCGAGGAGGGGATCGAGGAACGGTGGGCCCGCCACCGCGACGTCGCCGGCGAGCTGAAGGCCGGCCTGCGGGACCTCGGACTTGAGATGAACGCCGCCGAGGAGTACTGGCTGCCGAGCCTGAACGCCGTGCGCGTCCCGGACGGCGTCGACGACGGCGTCGTCATCGACCGCCTCCTCGCGGAGTACGACCTCGAGATCGCCTCCGGGCTCGGCGACCTCGAAGGCGACATCTGGCGGATCGGCTGTATGGGTCACTCCGCTCGCCGGAAGAACGTCGAGTACGTGCTGGCGGCGCTGGCGGACGCGCTGGCCGAGCAGGGGTTCTGAGCGGTCGGGAGCGCGCCGCACCCGCTCGCTCCGGCCCACACCCGACTCGCCAGCGCGGGGTTTATTAATACGGGTCCCTCCCCTTGGTAGGGGATGAACGATCTACGAACCGGACTGAGCTACGGGGACGTGCTGCTCGTCCCGCAGCGGTCGCCGGTCGACAGCCGGAGCGACGTGGACCTCTCGACGCCGTTCACGCCGAGCCTCGAACTGGAGACGCCGCTCGTCTCGGCGGCGATGGACACCGTCACCGAGGCGGAGCTGGCGATCGAGCTGTCTCGCGCCGGCGGACTCGGCGTGCTTCACCGGTTTCTCACCGTCGACGAACAGGCGGCACGGGTCGAACGCGTCGCCGCCGCGGGCGAGCGGGTCGCCGCGGCCGTGGGGATCAACGAGGACTACGTGGCCCGGAGCGCCGCGCTGGTCGCGGCCGACGTGGACGCCGTCGTCGTGGACGTCGCGCACGGGCACCTCGAGCGGACGATCGACGCGGTCGAGGCGATCGCCGAGGAGTTCCCGGAGACGGACCTCGTCGCCGGCAACGTCGCGACGCCCGCGGGCGTCGCGGACCTCGCGGCCGCCGGCGCGGACTGCGTGAAGGTCGGGATCGGCCCCGGCTCGCACTGCACCACGCGGAAGGTCGCGGGCGCCGGGGTCCCGCAGCTCACCGCCGTCGACGACTGCGCGACGGCGGCGGAGGACCTGGACGCGACGATCTGCGCCGACGGCGGGATCCGCACCTCCGGCGACGCGGTGAAGGCGCTGATGGCGGGCGCCGACACCGTGATGCTCGGGAGCCTCTTCGCCGGGACGACGGAGGCGCCCGGCGCGGTCGTCGAGGTCGACGGCACGCGGTACAAGCGCTCGCGGGGGATGGCGACGACCGCCGCCGCCGAGGACCGCGACGACAAGGGGACCGACGTGGTCGCCGACGAGGGGGTCGAAGCGCTGACGCCGTACAAGGGGCCGGTCGCGGCCGTCGCCGAGGAGTTCTGTCAGGGGATCCGCTCGGGGCTGTCGTACTGCGGCGGGCACACGATCGGGCGCGCCCGCACCGAGGCCGAGTTCATCCGCGTCGCGCCCGGCGCCAAGGAGCGCGAGGGGTTCCACACCGACGACGACTGGGAGGGGATCAGCGTCGACAGCGAGACGCAGCGGGTCGGCGACGCGACCGACGAGAGGCCGGCCGAAAGCGACGACTGAATCGCGGGAGACGCCCGACCGACGACTGAGTCGCCGGAGACGCCCGACCGACGACTGAGTCGCCGATCGAGGGACGCGTGGGGGCCATGCGTCTGTCTGACTCACTCGCGAGCGACTTTTCACGGTGACCCCGCACTCTCGACGCATGACGGACGCCTTCGGCCGCGCGATCCGAGACCACTTCCGCGGCGAACGGGACGAGCCCCTCCTGCACCGGGACGGCGAGGAGACGGTCGAACACCCGATCGAGGCGTTCTACTTCGCCGACTTCGACCCGAGCGAGGACCCGGCCCACGAGTGGCTGGCGTCCCGCCTGCGGGGTCCGCTCGTCGACCTCGGCGCCGGGACCGGGCGACACGCGCTGTACTTCCAAGAGCGGTTCGAGACGGTGGCGATCGAGCCGAGCCCCGCGCTGGTCGAGACGATGCGGGAGCGCGGCGTCGAGGACGCCCGCGAGGGCGACATGTTCGCGCTGCGCGAGGCGTTCCCGCGCGACCGGTTCGGCTCGGCGCTCGCGAACGGGACCCAGATCGGGCTCGCGGGATCGATGCGGGGACTCACCGAGTTCCTCGGCGACCTCGCGTACGTGACGACGCCGGACGCGACCGCCGTCGTCGACTGTTACGACCCGACGCATCCGGCGACCGCCGACCTCGTCGGCTACCGGGACGACCCGATGCCGGGGCTCGCGCACCGCGTCATGTTCTTCGAGTACGAGGGCGAGACGAACCCGATCCTCCAGCTCCGGCTGTTCAGCCCCGCGCGCCTCCGCGAGGCCGCGGTCGGGACGGGCTGGGCGGTCGAGGAGGTCGCCCGCGGCGACGACGAGAACGGGTACCACTACCGCGCCGCGCTGCGGAAGCGGTAGGAACTGGAAAGACCCCCCGCGTTGCCGTCGCCGTCTGCCATCGCGTCGCTGTCGCGGTCCGCTACCACGCCGTCAGCGCCGCGCGTCCGTGATCGCGTGCGAGGAGCACGAGGAAGGTCAACACGCCGGTGACCGCGAACGCGCCGCCGACGCGGAAGACGGACGCCATGCTCACCTCGACCATCAGCCAGCCGGCGATGAGGGGTCCCGCCACGGAGCCGGGCCGCCAGACGAGCTCGCGGATCCCGAAGCTGGAGGCGACGCCGCCGTCGTCGGTCCCTTCGTCGGCGAACAGCGCCATGCTGGCCGGCTCGCGGAAGGAGTCGGCGACGCCGAGCAGTCCCGAGAAGGCGACGAGGGGCAGGTACGCCGGCGGCAACTCTCCGAGGACCGGCAGCGTCACGTCGGCCCCGAGCGCGGTCCCGATTGCGGCGGAGAACGGGATCACCATCGCGATCAGGCCGTACGCGCCGCCCCCGGTGAAGACGAACAGCGAGCGACCGTAGGCGTCCGAGAGCCGACCGGTGAACAGCTGGCCCATCATGTTGGTCGCCTTCTCGGCGGTGACCGTCACCGCGATGGCGACGCCCGCGACGCCGAGGCCGCCGCCGGTCATCGACGTCCCGGCGTAGATCGGCACCCAGGTCCGGACCATGGTGACGGCGAAGGCGTACTGCGCGCGGAACCCCGTGATCGTGAGGATCTTCCGGTTGACCGCGAGCTCCGAGAAGGGGAACCCCTCCACCCTGGTGTCGTCGTCGTCCAAGACGAGCCACGTGACGACCCACCCGACGACCATCAGCCCGGAGATGATCGCGAAGATCGGGCCGAAGCCGAGCGCGTCGTAGATCGCGCCCGCCGACAGCGACCCGGCGATCGAGGCGGCGAAGGAGGCGGCGTTCGCTTTGCCGATCTTGTCCGCTCGCGTCCCGACGTCAGCGATCTGGCCGACCAGCGACAGCGTCATCAGTCCCGCCCCGGTGACGACGAGTCCCTGCAGGGCCCGGACGAGGATGAACGAGGCGGAGGAGTCGACGAGCGGGAACAGAGCGTAGACGCCGGCGCCGACGCCGAGGACGACGAGCAGGACCGTCCGCTTGTCGAACCGATCGCCGGCCCACGCCAGCGGGACCACGGCGACGGTCTGTGCGAGCGTGAACCCCGTAGTGTACATCCCGATGATGAACCCGGCGGAGATGGAGACGCCCAGCGCCGTCGTCGCCTGCGGGTCGAGCGCGTTGATGTACGGCCCGAGAAGCGTGATCAGGGTGATGAAGCCGAACCCCTCGGCGAACCGCGTGAGGTAGAGCGCCCAGAACTGTGATCGGATCGCCCCGTTCCCGGCGTCCGCGTTGTTCACACCGGATCGGCGCGCAGGCGGTCAAAGTGGGTTTCGATCCGACGGACGTGGCCGGATCGTCGACGGAGTTATGAATCGGCCACAGCGTTCTCCCGGCGTGGGCGACCCCGCCTGCGACCGTCGGTTCTGCCTCGAGTGTGACCTCGCGGTAACGCGGGTCGACGACTCCTGTCCGGAGTGTGGCGCACCGATCGACACTCCCGACGACGACCGAGACCGGACCGTCGCCGAACTTGTCCCGGCCGCTCTACGACAGCGCGTCCCCGAACTTGTCCCGCCGGAAGAGGTCGATCTCCTGTGCCGACGACCCCTCGCGCGTGGCCGCGAAGGCGATCGCCTCGGCCACCTCCTCGGGCTCAGTCACCGTGCCGGGTTCGAACCGCTCCTCGAACGGCTCGCCGTCCTCACTGCCGAACTCCGTGCGCACTTCGGAGGGGTTCACGACGGAGACGGCGACCCCCTCGTCGCCGACCTGCGCCGCGACGCTGTGCGCGAAGCCGCGCACCCACCACTTCGTCGCGGCGTACACCGGATTGAACGACCGCGGGTACTGGCCCGCGAAGCTCCCGACGACGACGAGCGTCCCCTGACTCTCCGTCAGGTGCGGGAGCGCTTCCCGCGTGAGGAAGAACGTCCCGTCGACGTTCGTCTCCTGCATGGCGAAGTACTCCTCGTCGGTCATCTCCGCCACGTCGCTGCCGCGGCCGACCCCCGCGTTGGAGACGACGACGTCGAGCCCGCCGAACCGGTCGATCACCGCCTCGACCGCCGCCTCGCTCGTCGCCCGGTCGCGGATGTCGCCGTCGACGACTAACGTGTTCGCGTCGTGTTCCGCCTCCAAATCCGCCGCCAGCGACTCCAGCGCCTCGCGCCGGCGAGCCAGCAGCGCGACGTTCGCGCCCCGCGCCGCCAGCGCGTGGGCCGTCGCCTCGCCGATTCCGGAGCTCGCGCCGGTCACCAGGGCCGTCGCGTCGTCGAGCGTGGTCATGACCGACGGATCGCGGGGGGCGAGTATAAAACGTCGCGTCGGGGAACCGCCGGCCCACTCGACGGCTTCGGACGGGCGGGTCCGGACCGATCCTCCGATGAGCCCGACCGGGCCCTCACTCGTTCTGGACGAACTCGCCCGAGCAGTCGTACTCGATCAGTTTCACCTTTCCCTCGGCCTCGACCGTTCCGTTGTAGGGATCGGCTCGCTCGTACCGCTGGTAGACGGTCACGTTCTCGACGCGCGTCTCGTGGGACCGGTTCCAGTCCGCACAGAGGTAGTTCGCGAGGTACGAGCGGTGGTTCTCGTTGTCGGTGGAGCGGACGTTCCCGAGGTACTTCCGCCAGCGCGAGGTGGGGTAGGTGGCCTCCGCACGCGGCGGTCGTTCGAAATCGACCGCCG
>NZ_NHPE01000061.1:0-22537 GCF_002252895.1 Halorubrum sp. Eb13
CCCGCCCCGCCGTCACCGGTCCCACCGTCATCCGCTCCGCCGTCACCGGTCCCACCGTCGCCCGGACTCGTCCCGGATCCCGACCCGTCCTCTGGGACGTCGACGGTGAAACGCACGATCTCCGCGTAGCTCCCGACCGTCGGCGGGACGGTCGCGCCGAGCGTGACGGACGAGTTCGGTCGCAACGTGAGCTCGCCGCCCGTCACGCGCTCGCCGGTGTCCATCCGGTACAGCGTCACCCGGTCCGTCTCGGTGTCGATCCGGACGGTCGTGGCGTTCTCCCCGGTCTTGTCGCCCTCGTAGCCGGCGAACCCGACGAGAAACAGGTCGTCGACGCTCGTCCGCGCGTCCGGCGGGACCGATCCGAAGCGGAGCCGCAGCTCGCCGGCGTCGTCGTACGCGACGTACCTGTCGGCGTTCTCGCTGTCGGCGGGCGACAGGTAGACGCCGGAGTCCGTCGCGACCTCGTCGCCGTCGGTAAACGAGGCCCCGGTCGCGGCTCCGCCCCCGAGCAGCACGACGGCGACGGCGAGCGCGACGATGGCGCGGTTCATGTTCCCACCGAGTTCGTCGTCCGAGTCGGGTCTCGCCGCGCGACGACAGGGCCGAGGCTACTCGGCATCGTCGCTATCGTCGGCATCGGCGCGGCCCGTACGCTCACGGTAGGGCCCATGCCACCGACGGTGTTAGTAGTGAACCGCGTTAGGCGTTTCAGCGTCGCGTTGAATCGTCTAACTGCGGGCGTTACGGCGGGAAATCGTCTTCAATGACGGCCTGAAACCCGCTAACGCGGCCTAATAGTAAGTGGGTATCCGACCAAGCAGATGACGTAACAATGAAGCTGAATCGCAGAAGCGTGTTGGGGGCCATCGGGATGATCGGCGTCGGAACTGGTGCGGCGTTCGGGTCGGGAGCGTTCACCACGGTCGAAGCGCAGCGCCAAGTGGAAGTGAACGTAATCGGTAGTAGCTACATCAGCGATGGGGTCATAGACCTGAATGATAATCCGTCTTCTGAGCCTACTGATCAGGAGGAAGGTGGAGAAGATGTGGCTGACATCGAAGACGATATCGCGAACGCTATACTCGGTGAATCTGGCACCGCCGACGTCCTCGTGAACACCGAATCGAGTAATGTCACTGTAAAGGGAAATGGTAGTGATGGCAATACTTACGATGGCCGGTCGCTGTTCCCTGTGTTTGACGGCACGTACGACACAGTCGATAGAAATTACGTGAGCCTCGTCGCCAACGATGTCACAATCGTATTCGGACCGGAGGGAAGGGAACTACCGCAGAACGCAAGTATCGAAGAGTCTGATCTCTTTGGAATTGTTCGAAACGGCCAGGTCAAGGTCTCGTTCTCGAAGAATAATACTGACAACGGGCTACTCACTGGGATCGGTAGCGGGAACGTCAGTGAGTATTCCAAGAACAGTTCAGCTAATGTGACCGAAGTCGGTAGCATCAAGACCGGAACCGCTAGTAAGGAGACAGAGGACCTGATAATCACCATCGGAGAATAGGAGAACTGGAACCAGTTCGTTACCGCGAGCGAGCCGCTTCAGGTGTGGGAGAGTTTTTTATGTCTAGGGGTATATATTTTATACATAATGAGTAGCTCGTTAGTCGATAGAAGTTGGTATAATACGGCATTATTGTGTGGCTAATGAGTCTCGATCAGAGTACTATCAAATCATCTACGAAAGATTATATTTCAAAGAACGAAATTTACGATATTTTAAGTAACCCGCGAAGACGATACGCCCTCCACGCGATAAATAACGAGGACGGCACCACGGAGCTCTCGGACGTCGCCGAGCAGGTCGCGGCGTGGGAGAACGACAAATCGGTCTCCGAGATCACCTCCAGCGAGCGGCACCTCGCGTACAGTTCGATACAGCAGAACCACATCCCGAAGTTAGAGCGCGCGGGCATCATCACCCACGACAACGGGACGATCGAACTGACAGAAGAGGCGCAGGACCTCGACGTGTACGTCGACGTCGTGCCCGGGGACTCGATCCCGTGGGCCGAGTACTACCTCGGTCTCGGTGCTGTCTCGCTCGGCCTCGTCGCCGCCGTCTGGGCCGGCGTCTTTCCGGAATCGGTGCCGAGCCTCGCGTGGGCGGCGGTAATCGCGTTGTTGTTCACCGCCTCCGCGGCGTTCCACGTGTTCCAGAACCGGGAGATGAACCTCGGCAGCGACGGGAAGCCGCCGGAGCTCAGAGATGGGCGATAACAAGAAGTGGACGCGACGGGCCGCCGTCGGCTCCCTCGCCAGCGGCGGCGGACTCCTGCTGTTCGGGACCGGCGGATCGACGCAGATCTCCGCGTATCGAGACGTCGAGGTTAACGCGGGTGGTGATGACGCGGTGTTGCAGTTCAGTGATAACTCCTCAGACACGACAATCGGGCTCAACAGTTCGGTCAGCGTATACCAGATAACGGACAACGCCGAGGCATTCGACTCGAACGATATCAACGTTACCGCGAGCATCGATGGAACAGAGGAGCCAATCGACGCAAGCATTATCGGCGATGGAAATCCGTTTGACGTGAAAGTGGAGTGCTCTGACGAGACGAGCAGACTTGTCGGGAAACGTACAATAAAATTGGAGTTTACGGCCGTTTCTAAGACAGAAAATTTCATTATTAGCGCATCACGCGATACCTCCTCAGTTGAGTTTGATTGCTACGATTACGGGGCTACAAACAATTACAGGGATAGGGATAAGGGTAATGCAAACCTCCCGAATGATCCTGTGGGGAGTATCAGTCAACCCGAGAACGTGAACAGAGGTGTCGATGACTACGCGAAAATTTCATCGGGGTCTTCGGTCAAATCGAAAGTCGGGTATGCTCTGCCACCCGTCTCCTTCAACGGCCCATACGAGTTATTAGTTGAAGTGGGCAATAGGGGAGGAAATTGGTCGGCGTATTTGGCTGCTCCTAGGGATGGCGAGAGTAACAAGCTAACAAGCACCCAAGGTAAAAACGCAATGTTGGGCAAAAACGGAACGACGATAATTGAGTTTGATACATCTGCGGATATTAAAAAATATAAGGACGAACTATATATCATTTTTGAAGCGACCGACAGCAGTAACCAATCAATACAGATTGATTACTTCGAATTAAGAGCTCAATCTCAGTAGAGTATTGAAATGGCTTTCATACACTATTTAAACAACCGCCGAAGTTGAACGCTGAGCGACGCGCCGCGTCTCGGCTCTCGAACCCGCTTCGATCCCGATCCGACGAGCGCCCCCAGCAGCGTGGCGATGCTCCCGAGCACTAACAGATTGAACGCTCCCACCGCGACGGCCGGATGGATCGAGTGGAGCCGGAGGATCACGGCGGGCGGAACCACGAGGAAGTACCGGTGTTCGGAGACCGCGACCGTCGCGCGTTCTCCGGGTCCCGGGGCGGTCGTCGACAGCGTCGCCGTCGCCGACTCCCCCCGCGGAACGGCCAACTGATTCCGGTCGAACTCGCTCTCCGGATGGCTCGTTTCGAGCACGACGAGCATCGTGATGAGCCCGTTGTTCTCCGCGGTGAACCCGTTCTCGACCTGCCCGCCGGGAGCCGTGCCCGCCGGGAGGTCCTCGCCGTCGACGGTCACGTGATGCGTGCCGCTGGGCGCGATCATCGCCGCGTTGGCCGGAATGAGTATCAACAGCGCCAGGAGGAGCGCGATCCAGCGAGCGTCGAGCCCGTCGTCGCCCCGCGACCGGTCGCGGCTCCGCGTCCGCCGCCCGCTGTTCCGGAGGTCGTCGACGAGGACGACGAGGAACAGCGCGAGTCCGACGGAGATGAACAGCCCGCTGAGCCCGCGTTGGTCCGGCGACCAGTCGAGACCGACCGCCGTCGCGAGCCCGACGACGGCGCCCGTCGCCGACTCTCGGAGGCCCGTGATCGCGGTCCCGAGTCCCGGGACCCGCACCACGTCGCCGTTCACCTGCAGCGCTGTCGCGACGATCCGGTCGTCGGTGACGGGCGGTTCGTCGCCGTCCTGGTCCCGAAACGGGTTGTTGTCGCCCTTCGTCAGGTAGCCGTCCGGAGTCGTCCCCACGACGCGGTGCGTCGTCGTTCTGCCGCCGTCGAGTTCCAGCGCCTCGAAGACGACGACGTCGCCCTCGTCGACGGGGCCGGACACCGCCGCCGGCACGGCGACGAACCCGTCCCCGGCCTCCAGCGTCGGCGCCATGCTTCCGGAGGTGACGTATCCCAGAAACACCGGCTGTCCGGCGAGCTGACCGACGACGAGCGCGATGACGACGAGCACGGCGAGGACGGCGAACGCGTCTCTCGCCGCCTCCCGTGACATGTAGGTATGAACACGGCGTCGGGACTTAAATCATCGAACGCGATTCGGTGACGCGAGACCCGCTCTCAAGCCGCGTCCCGCGACCGGTCGACGTCCGGTCATCGCGAATCAGTACGTTCGGCGCGGGCGGAATCGTTCGGTGGAACCGGGCAGCGCAGATAGCGCCGGGGAGCCGGTCCGTCTCTACTCGCTCGCGCCCCAGCTCTCGACGCGCTTCGGCCGGTCGGAGACGGCCATCACGTCGAGGTCGTCGTCGGCGTGCGCGATCGCTTCCAGCGCGGCCTTCGCCGAGGCGTGCGTCGAGAAGTAGGTGATCTCCTCTTCGACCGCCACTTCGAGCAGCTCGCGCTGCCGAGAGACGATGAGGTCGATCTCGCCGCGCTTCGCGGCCTCGATCAGGTCCGTCGCCGTCGAGAGCTCGAAGTGCTCGGCGTACCCCTCGACCAGCGCCTCGCCGGCCTCGGTGTCGGGGTCCGGGAACTCCTCCGCGGAGAGGTCGACGACGGCCGTGCCGGACTCGGGGATCGGCTTGCCGGTGGAGTCCTGCGCCTTGTCGTACGCCTTGCCGAACGACCGGGCCGTGCCCATCACTTCGCCGGTCGACTTCATCTCGGGGCCGAGCCGCGGGTCCGACCCCGGCAGGCGGTCGAACGGCAGGACGACCTCCTTCACGCTGCGGTGTTCGGGGATCTGCTCGTCGGCGTCAAGGTCGGCGAGCGTCAGGTCGTCCGTCATCACCTTCGCGGCGAGCTTCGCGATCGGGACGCCCGTGGCCTTCGAGACGAACGGGACCGTCCGCGAGGAGCGCGGGTTCGCCTCCAGCACGTACACCTCGCTGTCGACGTCGTCGCCGACGCCCGTCACCGCGAGCTGGACGTTGAGCAGGCCGACCGTGTCGAGTGCGCGGGCGATGTCCTCGGTGACCTCGCGGACCCGCGCCATCGTCTCCTCGTCGAGCGAGCGCGGCGGGATCATGCACGCGGAGTCGCCCGAGTGGACGCCCGCGCTCTCGACGTGCTCCATCACGCCGCCAAGGAGCACGTCCTCGCCAGGGCGAGACTCCGTCTCGCTTGCAGGCGCGTGTGACGCGCCGACGTCCGCCACGGCGTCGACGTCCAGTTCGACGGCGTCGTCGAGGAACTGGTCGATCAGGATCGGCTTATCGGGGGAGACCCGGACGGCCTCCTCGATGTACTCCTCGAGTTCCGGGTCGTCCTCGACGACCCGCATGGCGCGACCGCCGAGGACGTACGAGGGCCGGACGAGGACGGGGTAGCCGATGTCGTGGGCCAGCTCCAGCGCCTCCGCTTCGCTCGTCGCGGTGCCGCCCTTCGGCTGGGCGACTCCCATCTCGTCCATCAGGACGTTGAAGCGGTCGCGGTCCTCGGCGAGGTCCATCGCCTCGACGCTCGTCCCCATGATCTCGCAGTCGAGCCCGCGGCGTTCCAGCTCGGCTTCGAGCGGTTCGCCGATGTTCACGGACGTCTGTCCGCCGAACTGGACCATCACGCCGTCGGCGCCGGTCGCCTCGGCCACGTCGGCGACCTCCTCGGCGGATATCGGGTCGAAGAACAGCCCGTCGGAGGTGTCGTAGTCCGTCGACACGGTCTCGGGGTTGTTGTTGACGACGTGCGCCTCGATGCCGAGCTCGCGCAGCGCCTGGATCGCGTGGACCGAGCAGTAGTCGAACTCGACGCCCTGCCCGATGCGGATCGGGCCGCCGCCGACGACGACCACGCTGTCGACGCTCTTGTCGACGACGAGCTCGCCGGCCGCGGCGTCGCCCTTCAGCGGTCCGCGGTTGAACTCCGACTGACGGGCGGAGTAGTAGTACGGGGTCTCGGCGGCGAACTCGCCGGCGCAGGTGTCGACCTGTTTGTACGTCCGACCGGGGACGTCCTCCTCGACGGCATCGACGTCGACGCCGCCGGCGAGGGCGGCGATCTCGGCGTTCGTGTGGCCCGCGGTGGCCGCCTGCGCGAACTCGCCGTCCTGAGCGGCCTGCGCGGAGTCGCTGACGCGTTTGAACCGTTCGAGGTACCACGGCTTGATCCCGGTCAGCGCCTCCACGTCCGCGACCGTGTAGCCGCGGTCGAACGCCTCGAACATCGCGTACGGGCGGTCCGGGCTCGGGCGTTCGAGGTACTCGGTCTCCAGCGTGTCGTCGTCGACGGTCGCCCAGTCGACGGCGGGGTCGTACTCGGACGAGCGGAGCGACTTCAGGAGGCTCTCCTCGAAGTTCCGGCCGATCGCCATCGCCTCGCCGGTGGACTTCATCGCCGTGCCGAGCTCGAAGTCGACGTCGTCGAACTTGTCGATGGGCCAGCGCGGCACTTTCGTCACCACGTAGTCGATGGCTGGCTCGAAGGCTGCGGTCGTCTCGCCGGTGATCTCGTTGTCGATCTCGTGGAGGCGCTTGCCGAGCGCGACCTTGGCCGTCACGCGGGCGATCGGGTAGCCAGTCGCCTTCGACGCGAGCGCCGAGGAGCGGGAGACGCGCGGGTTCACTTCCACCACGCGGTACTCGCCGCCCGGCGTCCCGTCGTCGTGCCACGCGAACTGGATGTTACAGCCGCCCTGGATACCGAGGTCGCGGATGACTTCGAGCGCGGCGTCGCGCATCTCTTGATGACCGTCGTCGGGGATCACCTGGGACGGGGTGACGACCGTCGATTCGCCGGTGTGGATCCCCATCGGGTCGATGTTCTCCATGTTGCAGATGATGATACAGGAGTCGTCGGCGTCCCGCATCACCTCGTACTCGAGCTCGACCCACCCCGCGATGGACTCCGTGATAAGCACCTCGCTGTTCCGCGAGAGGCGGAGCCCCTTGCGGACGCGCTCGACGAGCTTCTCGAAGTCGTCGACGACTCCGGAGCCCGAGCCGCCGAGCGTGTAGGTCGTGCGGGCGATGACGGGGAGCCCGCCGACCGCGTCGACCGCCTCCCGGACGCGCCCGCGGAACGCCTCCTCGTCGAAGTCGGTGACCGACTCGCCCTCGTCCAGCGAGATGGTCGTCGACTTGGGCACCGGCTGCCCGAGGCCCTCCATCCGCTGACGGAACAGGTCGCGGTCCTCCGTCGCGTAGATGGTGTCGAGCGGCGTCCCCATCACCTCGACGTCGTGTTCCTCCAAGATCCCCTCCTCGGCGAGCTCGGCGGTGACGTTGAGTCCGGTCTGGCCGCCGAGCCCGGCGATGACGCCGTCGGGCTCTTCGATCCTGATGACCTCGGCGATCGCCTCCGGCGTGATCGGCTCGATGTACACCCGGTCCGCGGTCTCCGGGTCGGTCATGATCGTCGCCGGGTTCGAGTTCACTAGCACGACGCGGGCCCCCTCCTCCTGGAGGGCGCGACACGCCTGTGCGCCGGAGTAGTCGAATTCCGCCGCCTGTCCGATCTGGATCGGCCCGCTACCGATGAGTAGAATGGTCCGGTCCTCGCTCATTATCGCGACGGAGTACGCTCATCGTAATAAGGCCGACGATAGAATACGAATCTCGCAGCGAGTTTGCGATTTTCGCAAGGTGCGTCGAGACATAGCACGCGAGACGGTTTGGCACACGACCCGGTGACTTATGCCGATGTCGGACGCAAGCCGCCAGCATGTCGTTTACGACGCCCCCGCCGCTCGGGGACGACCAGGCGCTCGCGGTCGTGGCGCCCTCGCGGCCGGCCGAGGCGACGAAGCTCCGGATCGGCCGCGAACGACTCTCGGCCCTCGGCGTCGAGACGCGCGTGTTCCCGACCGCGGACCCCGATCGAGAGGAGCCGGCGTCGCCGGCGGCGCGCGCGGCCGACGTCGAGGACGCCTTCGCCGACCCGGAGATCGGCGCCGTGATGGCGTACACCGGCGGCGACGACCAGATACGCGTCCTGCGGCACCTCGACGGCGACGCGCTCGCCGCGAATCCGACCCGCTTCTTCGGGTACAGCGACAACGACAACCTCCGGCTGTTCCTCTGGAACCGCGGGATCGTCAGCTACGGGCTCGGGATCCACCCGGACCTCGTCTGTGACCCAGAGCTACACCCCTACACCGAGCGGCACCTCCGGCGCGCGCTGTTCGAGGACTCCCTCGGCGCCGTCGAACCGGCAGACGAGTGGACCGACGACTGGTTCGACTTCGAGACGGGCGAGGCGCGCGCGTGGCGCGAGAACCCGGGGCCGACGACGTGGGTCGGTCCGGACGCCGATCCCGAGGACCCCGTCCGCGGCCGAGTGTGGGGCGGCTCCTTCGGGATCGTGAAGTGGCACCTCCAGGCGGGCCGATACCTGCCGGACCCCGAGCGGCTCGACGGGGCCGTCCTCGCGCTGGAGACCTCGGAGGACGTGCCCCCGCCGCGCGAGGTCGGCTACACCCTCCGCGCGATGGGCGAGCGCGGGCTCTTGGAGCGGTTCGACGGGGTCCTCGTCGGTCGTCCGCGGACGAACGCGCCGACCCTGGAGTGGGACCCGGACCCGAACGAGTACCCGGCGGAACTGGAGCGCGTCGTGACTCGCGAGGTGGAACGGTACGCCCCCGACGCGGCGGTCGGGTTCGGCTACGACTTCGGCCACACGGACCCGTCGTTCCCGCTCCCGATCGGCGCGGTCGCGACGCTCGACCCGACGGACGGCGCGCTCCGGTTCGGGCCGGATTGACTGCGGTCCCCTCGTTCGCCGGCGGGGGCGCCGCGACCCCGCCGCCGGGATCGCCCCGGCCGCGCCGCCGCGGTCAGGTCTCCAGCCGGTACCGGTACGGGCGGTCCGAGATGACCTCGACCTCGCCGCGCTCGGCCCACCGGCCCAGCACGGTCGCGACGCGGTGCGGGCTATCGATCTCCTCGCACTCGTCGGCGAGCGCGAGGATCTCCCGCGCCGTCAGCGGCTCGTCGGCCTCGGCGAGCACGCTGCGGATCCGGTCGTATCGGTCGTATTCGCCGCCGCTCATACGTCCTACGTACGGTAGGGCGACATATAGGCTTCAGTGAGACAGGAGTCGGACAACTGTCTGACACGAACGTCGAAACGGACGCTCACCGCGGATTCGGAGGGCTTCGGCCGTCTCGTCCCGTCCTCGTTCTCCGCGTCGGCCGTCAGGCGTACGGGTCTTCGGCTTCCAAGTCGCGCTCGGCGCGGTACTGCTCGACGAACTCGGTCACGTCGAACTCGACCATTTCCGCTTCGAACGCCGAGAGCGCCTCGTCGTCGTCGGCGTGGCTCACGGCGTGTTCCATCAGTTCGACGACGAGTTCGACGACGATCTCGTGGAGCCGCCGGGAGTCGAAGTCGGCCACCCACGTCATCGCGTAGCCGACGTCCGCGTTCTCGCTGGCGTCGTACGCGACGACGGCCTCCGGGAACTCCTCTAGCACGACGCCGAGCAGGTGCGGCGTGTCAAACTCCGGCATCTCCTCGCTGGTCGTCTCGATCGCCTCGCGGAGCACCTCGACGAGGAAGTCGGGGAGGAAGCGCTCCGGTGGGTGCACGTCCATCACGACCGCGTGCGTCTCGCCGCAGTCGCACTCGAACTCGCGCATCCCGAGGTCCAGCTCGCCGGCCGCTATCGTCTGTCCGCAGGGCAGCTCCAGCGTGTTCTCGTCACCGCCCGGGACGCGAGGCTGGGACATGGGATTCCTTGGTCGCTGTCGGGGTTAAAAGACGCGGAACGAGACGCGCCTGGGCCGCGCTCGCGGTCGGCGACGCTGACCTACTCGTCGTCGTGTTCCTCGGGATCGGAGCCGTCGTCGTCCCCAGAACTCTGCTCGTCGTCGTCTCCAGCGCCATGCTCGTCGTCGTGCCCAGCGCCCCGCTCGTCGAGTTCCTCATCGCTACCGTGCGTCTCCACCTCGGCTTCGATATCGATCTCGACGCCGCCGGCCTCGTAGCTCGCTTCCACGAGCTCGGCGTCGTCGCGCTCGATCTCCAGCTCGTCGCTGTCGACCTCGACTTCCACCTCAACGTCGACGGTGACCTCGTCGGACATAGCCGGGCGTCGATACGCCCCCCAGACGAAAAAACGGTCGGCGGTGGGAGACGGCGGTGCCGCCTACTGAAACCCGATCCGGCCGCCGGTGTCGCGGAGCGTCTCGCCGCCGCCGCCGAACTGCTGTTCGATCTCCTCGTAGTACGAGAGGATGTCGTCGTTGACGGTCGGCCGCACCGACTCCATGGCGCGCCGGAAGTGCTTCATCTCGACCTCCTCGGCGTCGTCGTCGTCGCGTAGCGCCTCGATGGCGGCCTCGCGGGCGATCCCCTCGAGGTCGGAGCCGACGTAGCCGTCCGTGATCTCCGCGACCTCGCGGAGGCTCACGTCGGGCGCGAGCGGCGTGTCCTGCGTGTGGATGTCGAGGATCTGTTCGCGGCCCTCCTGGTCCGGCTGGCCGATCATCACGAGCCGGTCGAACCGGCCAGAGCGAAGCAGCGCGGGGTCGATCATGTCGGGGCGGTTCGTGGCCCCGATCACCATCACGTCGCCCATGTCCTCCAGCCCGTCGAGCTCGGTGAGCAGCTGGTTGACGACGCGCTCGGAGACGTTGTTCCCCATCTCCTGGCCGCGAGAGGGCGCGAGGCTGTCGAGCTCGTCGAAGAAGATGATCGTCGGGCTCACCTGCCGGGCCTTCCGGAAGGTCTGCCGGATCGCCTTCTCCGACTCGCCGACCCACTTCGAGAGCAGCTGCGGCCCCCGAACCGAGATGAAGTTCGCGTTCGTCTCGTTGGCGACGGCCTTCGCCATCAGCGTCTTCCCGGTGCCGGGCGGGCCGTACAGCAGGACGCCCTTCGGCGCGTCGACGCCCATCCGGTCGAACTTCTCCGGCGAGGTGAGCGGCCACTCCACCGACTCCTGGACCTGCTCTTTGGCCTCGCTGAGCCCGCCGACGTCGTCCCACGATATCTTCGGGAGCTCGACGAGCACCTCGCGCATCGCCGACGGCTCCACCTCCGTGAGCGCGCCGGAGAAGTCGTCGCGCTTGACGATCATCCGGTCGATCAGGCTCGGCGGCACCTCCTCGTCGTCGAGGTCGATCTCGGGGAGGTAGCGCCGGAGCGCCTTCATCGCGGCCTCCTTCGTCAGGCTCTCGATGTCGGCGCCGACGAAGCCGTGCGTCTCGTCGGCGAGGTGGTCGAGGGAGACGTCGTCCGAGAGCGGCATTCCGCGGGTGTGGATCTGGAGGATCTCCTTGCGGCCCGTCTCGTCGGGGACGCCGATCTCGATCTCGCGGTCGAACCGGCCGGGGCGGCGGAGCGCCGGGTCGACGCTGTCCACGCGGTTGGTCGCCCCGATGACGACCACCTGCCCGCGCGTCTCGAGGCCGTCCATCATCGTGAGGAGCTGCGCGACGACGCGGCGCTCGACCTCGCCCGTCACGTCCTCGCGCTTGGGCGCGATCGAGTCGAGCTCGTCGATGAAGATGATGCTCGGGCTCTCCTCTTTCGCGTCCTCGAAGATCTCCCGGAGCTGCTGTTCGGACTCGCCGTAGTACTTCGAGATGATCTCCGGGCCGGCGATCGAGAAGAACGACGCCGACGTCTCGTTGGCGACGGCCTTCGCGAGCAGGGTCTTCCCCGTGCCCGGCGGACCGTGCAGGAGGACCCCCTGCGGCGGCTCGATCCCGAGCTTCGAGAAGATCTGCGGGTGTTTCATCGGCAGTTCGACCATCTCACGGACGCGCTGGATCTCTTTCTGCAGGCCGCCGATGTCCTCGTAGGTGATCCCGCCGCCCGTCTTCTCGAATCCGGAGATCGGCTCCTCGCGGAGCTCGACTTCGGTGTCCTCGGTGATCAGACAGACGCCGTCGGGCTCGGTCTCCACCGCGATCAGCGGGATCGCCTGCCCGGGCGACCGCATGAACGGGTGGTTCGTCGAGGACATCACCGGCACGATGTCGCGCTCGACGACCGGCCGCTTGAGGATCTGACGTTTCACCATGCCGGCGGCGTCGGAGCCGAACTGGACCGACGCCTCCTCCGGCGGGGCCAACACGAGCTTGTCGGCCTTCTCCGCCTCGGCCTTCCGGATGGTCACGCGCTCGCCGATACCGACGTCGGCGTTCTGCCGCGTGAAGCCGTCGACGCGGACCGTGTCGGTGTTCCAGTCTTGGCGGTCGGCGCGCCAGACCTTCGCGGCGGTCGTCTCCGAGCCCTCGATCTCGATGATGTCGCCGGGCGAGAGCTTGAGGTGCAACAGCGTGTCGGGGTCGAGGCGGGCGATGCCGCGTCCCGAGTCGTTCGGGTACGCCTTCGCCACTTCGAGTTGGACTTCGTTCATGATTCCTCGCGGGGGTTACCCGTATCTCCATCCGGTTCGGGAATAAGCCTGTTGCCCCTGGCGGTGCCGCCGGCCGGTCCGGGAGAACCGGGGCCCGCGGCGGACTGTGTCATCATGTGCCATGGTACGGACCCCCGACGTAAAACGCCGTCGTAAGCGTGCGTTTTCGCCGTCGATCCGGAGGGGATCGCGACAGACGCTTTTTGACCGCTCGAACCGACGTTCGGGTGTGTTCGACTCGCTCTCGGGGCCGATGCGCTCGCTGCTCTCTCGGGTCGCGTTCCTCGCGGCCGGCGCGCTCGTCGGCCTCGGACTGTACGCGCTCGACGCCGGCGGCGTCCTCGTCGTCCCGCTCTCGGTGATCGGGGCGCTGGTGCTCGGCGAACTGTACCTGTTCGCGGCCGCCGAGGCCTCGTAGCGCCGCCGTCGCCGTCGACGCCGGTCCCGACGTCCGGTCCCGGATCACGGGGTATATGTCCCGCGCTCGCCTCCGGTCCGCCATGCGAACGCTCGTCTTCGACGGCCGGACAGGCGCCGCCGGCGACATGATCTGCGCCGCGCTGATCGCGGCCGGCGCCGACCCCGACGCCCTCTCGCCCGTGACCGACAGGCTCCCGGTTCGGTACGAGGTCGGGGAGACGACGAACAAGGGGATCCGAGCGACGACGGTCGACGTGCTACTCGCGGAGTCGGGAGACGACGAGGGTCGCGACGGTGAGGTGCGCGACGCCGGCCGACCGGCAGAGAGCGGTCACGAGGTCGATCCCGAGAGTGACCACGATCACGGGGACGGTCACAGCCATACCCACGATCATGGTCACGACCACGGGGACGACGACGAGGACGGCGACCGAAAACGCGCCCACAGCCACGCCGAGGGCGCCGGCGTCCACCGCAGCTACCCCGAGGTCGTCGCGCTCGTCGAGTCGATGGACCTCCCCGCGTCCGTCGAGTCGCTCGCGCTCGACGCCTTCGAGCGCCTCGGTCGCGCCGAGGCGTCGGTCCACGGCACCGACCTCGACGAGACGCACTTCCACGAGGTCGGCGCGGACGACGCGATCGCCGACGTGGTCGGGGCGGCGCTCCTCCTGAACGACCTCGACCCCGACCGCGTCCTCACCACGCCGGTCGCGACCGGCGGCGGCGAAGTCGAGATGAGCCACGGCGTCTACCCGGTCCCCGCGCCCGCGACGACCGAGATCGCGGCGGCCGCGGACTTCTCGGTGGTCGGCGGCCCCGTCGACCGCGAACTGCTCACGCCGACCGGGGCCGCGATACTGGCCGCCGTCGCCGAGGGCGTCGACCGGCTCCCACCGCTCGACGTGGACGCCGTCGGCTACGGGGCGGGCGACGCGACGCTCCCCGACCATCCGAACGTCCTCCGCGTCCTCGCCGGCGACGGCGGCGACAACCGCGACGAGGGCGCGGCGGCGAACGTCGACGACGGGCTCGTCCGCGACGAGATCGCGGTCCTGGAGACGAACCTCGACGACGCGTCGCCGGAGGTGCTCGGCGGGCTTCAGGAGACGCTCTCGCGCGCCGGCGCCCGCGACGTGACCATCCTCCCGACGACGATGAAGAAGTCGCGGCCGGGACACCTCGTGAAGGTCGTCTGCAAGCCCGACGACGCCGAGGCGGTGGCGGAACGGCTCGCCCGCGAGACGGGGACCCTCGGCGTCCGGCAGTCGGGCGCGAGCCACCGGTGGATCGCGGACCGCGCCTTCGAGACGGCGACGCTCGCGGTCGACGGCGACGCCCACGAGGTGTCGGTGAAGGTGGCCTCGACCGCCGACGGCGACGTCTACGACGTGAGCGCCGAGTACGACGACGCGGTCGCGGTCGCCGAGGCCGCGGGGCTCCCGATCCGGGACGTGCTCCGGCGGGCCGAGGCGCAGGTCCGCGACCGGGCGGGCGAGTGACGGAAACCGATCGAAACCGTCCCGGTCACTCCGGAGGATCGACCCGTTCGACGCGCTCTGGTTCCACGCCGAACCGGTCCGCCAGGCGCGACGCGATGCGGTCCGCGACGCCGCCGGGCGGCTCCGATCGCGGGCCCCCACCGGGTCTCCCTCTCGTCTCGTCGTTGGGTCTCCCTCTCGTCTCGTCGTTGGGTCTCCCTGCCGTCTCCCCGTCGGGGTCGGCGACCGGACCCTCGTCCTCGACGGAGAGGGTCGCGACCGCCTCGACCGTGGTGTCGTTCAGGCCCGGCCGGACTCCGGCGATCGTCAGATCCTCGACGGTCACGCCGTCGACGCGCTCCAGCTGTCGCCGGGCGCCCGCCGCGAGGTCGCCCCCGGCCGCCTGCGAGACGCGAACCGTCACCGTCGCTTCCACCGTCTGCGTGCGGATGGCTGCTGCCATGAGGCCCTCGCCGCGAGTCGAACGCGGTGCGACCTCGAACGCCGCGGGTCGCCGTCGACGCCCGCGGGAGCGGGCGGCGAGGCGGCGTCGGCGCTCGCGAGGGGAGGGTCGCGTCCGGGCAGTTCGGCGGTCGACGCGGCGGCTGGAGAGAACGGGATACGGTCCGTCCCGCGGGGGAACCTCCCCAGCCGACGCGCGTTACGCGGTCGGCCGGACGGACCGTGTGTTCGGAGTCCCGTAGCCGTTCCAGCCGAGGAGCGCGCCGCTGTCGGCGACGGACGTCGGAACGGGGGAACGGGCGTGGGTCATACGTGGACTCCGCGGCGCGAATGCGCCGTTACTCCGTCAATATGTCGGATGGTTATTAAATCTATGGCGAGGTTGTGAGGCAGTGTCACGCGACGTCGCCTCGGCGAGGAAGGCGGTCCAGAGACCGACGGGTTCCCCGGGCGTGATCGCCGCGAATCCCCGCCGAGACCGTCGCGGGCGACGGGTTCCGTCGACGGCGAGACGACAGGCCTATGCCGAACGCCCGACCAGATGCACGTAACGCAGCCACCGTTATGATCGAGCGAATCCACACGTCGGACGTCGAACCGGACGCGGACGAGGTCGCCATCGCCGGCCACGTCCACGAGATCCGCGACCTGGGAGGCCTCGTCTTCCTCATCGTGCGCGACCGCGAAGGACTCATTCAGGTCGTCTTCAAAGAGGAACGCGAGCCGGAGCTGTTCGAGGCCGTGCAGGACGCCGGCGCCGAGGACGTGGTCCGCGTGGTCGGCGAGCCGCTGGAGAGCGACCAGGCGCCCGGCGGCGTCGAGATCGCGCCGACCGAGTACGAGGTCATCGACGAGGCCGACTCCCCGCTCCCGCTGGAGATCTCGAAGGACATCGAGGTGGACCTCTCGACCCGGCTCGACAACCGCGCGCTCGACCTCCGGAAGCCGGAGACGCTCGCCGTGTTCAGCCTGCGCTCGAAGCTGATGACGGCGATGGAGGAGTGGTTCGACGACGAGGGGTTCGTCGACATCAAGACGCCGCTCATCTCGAAGGGCGGCGCCGAGGGCGGCGCGGAGCTGTTCCCGATCCTCTACTACAACAAGGACGCGTTCCTCTCGCAGAGCCCGCAGCTGTACAAGCAGATGCTGATGGCCTCCGGCTACGAGGCCGTCTACGAGACGGGCACCGCGTTCCGCGCGGAGGACTTCGCCACCTCCCGGCACGTCTCCGAGATCGCGATGTTCGACGTCGAGCTCGCGTACATCGACGACCACGACGACGTGATGGACGTCCAGGAGGAGTCGCTGCGGTACGCGCTCCGCGCGGCCGCCGAGAACGCCGAGCGCGAGCTCGACCTCCTCGACGTCGACCTCGCCGTGCCCGAGGACGACTTCCCGCGGATCACCTTCGACGAGGCGCTCGATATCCTGGAGACCGAGTACGGCCACTTCCCGGACGATCCGACCGACCTCGACACGAAGGGGGAGAAGCTGCTCGGCGAGCACTTCGAAGAGCAGGGGCATCCGGCGTTCTTCGTCGTCGGCTACCCCGACGAGAAGTTCTACTACATGCAGGACGTCCCCGAGGACGACATCGCCTCGCGGAAGTTCGACCTCATCTATAAAGGTCAGGAGCTCTCCTCGGGCGGTCAGCGCGAGCACGACGTCGACCGCATGGTCGATGTCATGGAGGAGGAGGGCGTCGAGACCGCGAACTTCGAGTTCTACATCGAGGCGCTCAGCTTCGGCACGCCGCCCCACGGCGGCTACGGGCTCGGCATCGACCGCCTCGTCCAGAAGGTCGCCGACCTCGACAACATCAAGGAGGCGATCATGTTCCCGCGCGACCCGAACCGGCTGGAGCCGTAGCCGGGTCGACCCGGGACGACCCGCCGCGTGACGGTCCGTCGCGGAGGATGGTGTTCCCCGGGAGGCGGTCGGTCGTCGCCGGAGACGTCGTCCGCGGCCGCGCCGTCGACCGCGACCGTTCGGCGTGTTCTTTTATAACTGGTGGCCGGGAAGGTCGCGATCGAGCCGTCAGGCCGCCTGCATGCGATTAAACCGCGTTAAATCGGAGCCAAATGGGCTGAAGGGCTTCTTCCATTAAAGGGGGTCGCGCTCCGAGGAGAAATCGTCATGAACGCGATTCGAACGACACTGATCGTGGCGCTGGCCGCGGTGGTACTAGTCGGGACCGGCGCGGCCGCCGGTGCCGTCGCGGCGACGCCCGGACCGGACGACGCGTCGGGCGACGCGGGCCCGCCGAGCGACCTGCCGGATCAGGTGCCGGACTTCGTCGGCGACATCCTGAGTAGCGTGAACGACTTCCTCTCGGGAGGCGTCGACGACCTCGGTGACTCCGTGAGCGACGTCGCCAGCAACGGGGACGACGCCGATGCCGGTGAAGACGCCGAGACCGACGACGAGTCGGGGGGCGCGTAACGTGACGGACCGCACGCCCGCCGCCGACGCGGCCGAGACCGATTCGGTCTCCCGACGGACCTACCTGCAGGCGACCGGCGCCGCCGCGCTCGGGGCCGCCGGGCTCGCCGGCTGCGTCGGCCGCGCGACCGGAACGCTCGCGACCAGAGTGACCGACCAGCCGGCCGACATCGGCGATTTCGAGTCGCTCGTGGTCACCGTCCAGGGGATCTGGCTCGGAGCCGCAGGCGCCGAGAGCGGCGCGGACGGAAACGAGACCGACGGTGACGGCGGCGACGACGCGAACGCGACTGACGGCGACGACGACGGCAACGAGACCGACGACGGTGACGGCGACGAACCCGCCGGTCGCGAGTACCACGAGTTCGACGAGTCACAGGAGGCGGACCTCGTCCGGCTGCAGAACGGCGAGACGCAGCTGATCGACGAACGGGAGCTGTCGGTCGGCACGTACCAGTTCCTCCAGCTCGACGTCACGAACGTCGACGGTACCCTTGAGGGCGGCGACGAGGCTGACGTCGACCTGCCCGGGAACGCGCCGCTGACGTTCAACGAGGCGTTCGAAGTCCGCGAGAACACCCGGACGAGATTCACCGCCGACTTCGCGCCGGTGCGCCGGGGGAACGGCTCGTACCTCCTGCGCCCGGTTCCGCGCGGGATCGAGGTCTCCTACGGGGGGACCGACGAGGGTGACGGCGGCGGGAACGAGTCCGACGGCGGTTCGTGAGGATCGACGGTAAGTAACCCGTAGACCCCCGTTGAAGCCGTCTCGGATCGGCGTCGCGACGGCGCCGCCGCCGCGGCTTCGGGGTTAGGGCTGGGTTCGTCCCGGGATCCGGGGTCTATGGGAATGCACGCTCGCATCGGCTATCAGAGAGGCACACGGTTCGCATCGACCGTTCGGGGGCTCGGTGCTTCCGAACGATCGGCGCGTTCCTCCCGCAGTCGCGGTCCCGATCGGGACCGCGCGAGGGCATCGACCGCCGACCGCGGCGGTCACGCCGTTGCAGCGGATTCTTCTCGCACGAACGTCCGATACAGCGGGCCGGCGAGCAGCAGCGCTCCCGTGCCGGCCATCGCGACCAGCACGGTCGGATCGACCGCGGAGAGGTCACCCGCGGCGAGCCGGTCCAGCGAGACGCCGACGGCGACGCCGACGATCACCCACGGGAGTTCGCCGGCCGCGGTTCCGAGGAGGAACGGTCGCGTGCGGACTCCAGCGGCTCCCGCCCCGACCGAGACCGCGTCTGAGGGGAGCGGAAGCAGACGGGTGGCCGCCACGGCACGGAGGCTTCCGGCGGCGGTCGCCAGCCGCTCGCCCGCGTCGCAGAGGCGGTCCGCGGTCCGAGAGGCGCCGCGGACCCGGACGCTCCCCGCCCGCGCGAGGCGGTAGGGGACGACGGCCGTCGCCACCAACAGGACGACGCCGAGCGGGACGCCGACCCAGCCGTATCCGAACCCGACGGCCACGGCGAGCAGCGTCGTCGGCCACGCTAACAGCGGCCTGACGGCGGTCAGCGCGAGCAGCGCGACCCCGAACCGGACCGGGTCGTCGGCGAGCAACGCGAGCCGTGCGACGGCGGCCTCGGGCGACGCGATCCAAGCGGCGACGGCCGCGCAGGCGACGGCGAGGCCCGCGACGAGGTATCCGAACAGCGCGAACCGGCGGTTCACGCCCAACGGTTCGCTCCGCGGCATAAACGCTTTGTGGGCCGGCGTCGCCCCGCAGTCGCGCGGTCGCGGCCGTCCGCGGCGGACCGCCTCTCCCGCCGCCGACTCACTCGTCGGCGAACGCCCGCCGGAACTCCTCCGGGAGGTGCTCCCGCTGCCACTCCTCGACCGCGTCCTCGCCGAGGACGCTCGCCCAGAGCGCGAGGAGCCCGGCGCCGAAGGCGACGCCCGGGGCGATCAGGGCCGCCGCGTCGAGGAACAGCCCGGGTTGGAAGACGAGGAACCCGATCCGGTCGCGGACCGCGCCCCAAGCCGGGCCGAACGCGATCCACCGAAACGCGAACGGTACCACCGTCACCGTCGCGACCGGGTAAGCGAGGGCGTCGGTCACCGGACCGCCCTTGCCGCGCACGAACGCGGCGGTGTAGAATCCCCAACAGGCGAGCGACGCGAACGCGGACGCGACGCGGCGCGGTCCCGCGGGTTCGCCGTGATCGAGCGCGCCGACGCCGAAAAGCAGGGCCGCGGCGCCGACGTAACCGATCAGGCACGCGACCGCGCCCCCCGCGAGCACGGCGGCGTGTTCGCCGCGGGACTGTCCGGCGAACGGCGCCAGTCCGAGGGGAACCTCCATCGAGCGCGGATGCGACCGGCGGTCGGTTGAAGCTTTCGCGTCGAGGGAGCGGTCGCGGGTGAGACGCCCGCTCAGGAGAGCTTCCCTAGCGCCTCGAAGAAGTCCGACGGGGGGCCGGCGATCCGCATCGGGGGCGTCGTCCGCTCGACGGTCACCTCGACCGGCGCCTCTAGGGTCGTCACGTTCCGCCCGTCGCTGACGACGGTCGCCTCGTCGACGCCCTCGACCGCGACCGTGACCGCGGCGTCGACGTCGACGACGAGCGGCGGCATCCCCGACTCGGCGGCCATCTCGTTCACGATGATCCCGCTCACGCCCGGGCCGACGAGCGGGCCGCGCTCGGAGAGGTTGTACGCCGTCGACCCGGTTGGGGTCGCGACGAGGACGCCGTCCGCGTGGCCGCCCGCGTAGCGGCTCCCGTCGACGCGGACCTCGTAGTCGACGCCGGCCCCGGGACCGCGGCGGTCGCTCTGGATCACGACCTCGTTCGCCGCCGGCACCGACGTCCAGTCGCCCGCGTGCGCCGCGAGCCGCGGCGCCTCCCGCACGTCCAGTTCGCCGCGACCGAACGCGTCGACCTCGGCGAGCACGGCCGCTTCGGCGTCCGACGGGGGAACCGCGTTGAGGAAGCCCACCTCCCCGAGGTTGACGCCGACGATGGGCGTGTCGCCGGCGTTGCGCGCGACGAAGAGAAACGTCCCGTCGCCGCCGACCGCGACGGCGAGGTCCGCGTCGTCGAGGGCGTCGACCGAGCGGCCGCGGTCACCCTCGCCGAGCGCGTCGGCCGTCTCCGCGTCGAGCCAGACGGACGCGCCCGCGGCGACGACGGCGTCGCGCAGCTCCGCGGCGAGGCTCGCCGCGCGCTCGCTTCCCTTCCGCGCCACGATGCCGACCTCCATGCGCCACCGATTCTCGCCACCGGACAAAAGGATGCGGACTTCGGCCCCGGCTTCCGGAAAGTTTCAAGCCGGCCGGCCGCGTTGCCAAGGACATGTCGACCGCCCACGGCCGGCTGAAACAATGAGCGAAGAGGACGACTGGTTCGAGCGCGCGCTGCGCGACCTCGACGACGAGTCCGACCGCTCGGGAGACGCCGAGGCCGACGATTTCGGGAGCGAAGACGCCGAGACCGACGACGCCGAGGCCGTGGGCGACGAATCCGGGAGCGACGTGGCTCCAGACCGCGGGGAGGGGGACGACTCGTTCGGCGGAGTCCGCGACGGGACGGACGAGACCGACGAGACTGGCCCGGAAGGCGGTGACGACGGCGGCGCTGAGAGCGACTCACTCAGCGGGGGATCGTTCGGTGACGACGATCCGTTCGGCGGAAGAGAGTTCGGTGAGCCTGGATCGCCGGGCGAGGCGACCGGCGAGGACTTCGGCGGCGGCGACGACTTCGGCGGCGAGGAGTTCAGTGAGGACGATTTCGGCGGCGGCGACGACCTCGGTGACGACGACTTCGGCGGGGACGCTTTCGGTGACCCGGTCCCGTCCGGTGCGGACGAGAGCGCGGGGGATCCGCTCGGCGGCGCCACCGGGCCGGACGGCGACGACCCGTTCGGCGGCGGGTCCTTCGGCGAGGACGACCCGTTCGGCGGGTATCGAAACCGCGCTCCGGGCGGATCCGACGGCTTCGGCGAGTTCGGCGGCGGTGCCGGCGGCGCCGGCGGCGCCGAGCCCGGATTCGACGTCGACCCCGACGAGTTCGAGTCCTCGATCGAGCGCACCGACGTGGGCATCGAGGGACTCGACGAGATGATCCTCGGCGGCGTCCCGCGTCGCTCCCTGCTCTCCGTCATCGGCGGGGCGGGGACGGGGAAGACGACGTTCGCGCTCCAGTTCCTCAACGAGGCGCTCGAATCCGGGGGCAAGGGGGTGTACATCACGTTAGAGCAGACGCGCGAGTCGATCCTCTCGACCGCGTCGGAGAAGGGGTGGACGTTCCGCGACCACGCCGACGAGGGCCGCCTCGCCGTCGTCGCCATCGACCCCATCGAGATGGCGAACTCGCTGGCCTCGATCCGGAACGACCTCATCCGCCTCATCGCCGACTTCGACGCCGACCGGCTGGTGCTCGACTCCGTCTCGCTGCTGGAGATGATGTACGACCACCCGGCGAAGCGGCGCTCTGAGGTGTTCGGCTTCACCCGGTCGCTGAAGGAGGCCGGCGTGACGACGCTGTTGACCTCGGAGGCCAGCGAGGAGAACCCCTACGCCTCCCGACACGGGATCGTCGAGTACCTCACCGACGCGGTGTTCGTGCTCCAGTACGTCCGCGGCTCTGACTTCCGCGAGACGCGGCTCGCCGTCGAGATCCAGAAGATCCGCGACGCGAACCACTCGCGGGAGACCAAACCCTACGAGATCACCGACACCGGGATCTCCGTCTACGGGCAGGCGAACATCTTCTAGTCGGGCGCGCGTTCCGTCCGCCCCGTGCCGCCGCTCGCGTCGCGCCGGTCGCTACGCGCGACTGATAGGGTTCAATTCCGTCCGGTGATTTCTCTCACTACGTTCGAGAAATGCACCGTCCGGGAATTGAACCCGGGCTATTAGCTTGGGAAGCTAATGTCCTACCACTGGACCAACGGTGCTCGCCCGGAATTATCCGACGACCACACTTTAACATAGCGTTTCCGGTGCCGGGAGCCACATGCTTAACAGGCTGCCGGGGCAGTCTGTAGCATGCACTCGCAGCCGACCGAAGCCGACGTGTCCGCCGACGCGGAGGCCGTCGAGCGCGTCCGCGAGCGACGCGCCGCGCTCGCCCCCGCGCTCGGCCGGACGTGGACGGACGACGAACCGTGGCGCTTCCTCACCGACCTCACCGCGATCGGGAGCCGCATGGCCG
>NZ_NHPE01000111.1:0-29057 GCF_002252895.1 Halorubrum sp. Eb13
GACGACGAGGCGGGGACCGACGAGCCCGGCGCGCCGGACGACACCTCGGACGACGAGGCACCCGGATTCGGGCCGATCGCCGCGATCGTCGCGCTCCTCGCGGCGACCCTGCTCGGGCGGGCGCGGGCCGGGAACGGCTGAGACCGCCATCGCAAGTTGAGACCGACATCGCGAATCCCGTTCCCGGCCGGGAATACCGAAAAGGCGCGGAAAGCGGCCGGAACAGTCGAACGCCGTCGAACCGCCTACCGGCTCACAGCTGGCCGAGCTTGCGAAGCAGCTGGCCGCGGTACTCCTCGTCGGCGTTGACCCCTTTGATCTCCAAGACGTTGCGCTCCAGCTTGTCGAGCGCCACGTGGAAGGCGTGCTCGGCGCCGTACCCCTCGCCGGAGCCGCCGACCTGGCCCTCGTTGGTCCGGAGGCGGATCTGACACTGGATCAGGGGCGTGCCGCGGAGCTTCTCCTTGTGGGCGTGGAGCCGGACGTGCGCGTGGATGACGTGCATCGCGGCGTACTTGTCGGCGACCTGCTCGATCGACTCGACGATGTGCCCGCGGGTGGTCGTGTCCAGCAGGTCGACGTTCGTGATCTGCACGTCCATCGAGTCCTGCTCGGTGAACGTGAGCGCCCGGAGCACGTCAGTCTTCGTCACCATCCCGGCGACCGTGTCGGCGCCGTCCGGCGTGACGACGAGCCCGGAGACCCTGTTGTCGAACATCCGCTCGACGACCGCCTGGGCGGTCTCGTCGGCGGTCGCGGTGACGACGGGGCTCGACATGATGTCGTAGACGGGGATGTCGAGCATGCGGTCGATGTCGCCGGCGCGGTCGCCGCTGCCCTGTCGCTCCTGGTCGCGGACGACGAACTCGACGATGTCGTTGGTGGTGACGACGCCGACCAGTTGGCCGTCCTCGTCGAGGGCGGGGAGCCGGGAGATCCCGTTCTCGCGGAGGCGGTTGATCGCGCGGCCGACGCTGTCCTTCTCGTTGATCCCGATGACGTCCTCGGTGGCGACCTGCGCGACGGTGATCGCGTCGAGGCTGTCGAGGACGGCCTCGAGGATCTGGTCGACCGTGACGATCCCGTAGAGCTTCTCCCCCTCGTAGACGGGCGCGATCTTCACGTCCCCCTCGACGAGGAGGCGGGCCGTCTCCCGCACGTCCTCGTGGCGGTCGACGGAGGGCGCGGGCTTCATGACGGCCGACACCTTCGTGTCGTCCTCCATGCGCGAGCGCATGAGCTGCTTCTCGCCGACCACGCCGGCGTACTCGCCGTCGTCGGTGACGACGATCCCCTTCGGGTTCTCGCGCTCGAAGATGGACCGGACCTTGGCGAGTCGCGTGTCGACGTCGACCTCGACGTATTCCGGCACCGCGATATCAACGATATTCATGTGCAAGTCGGGGATTCGTCGCGCCGGGTATTGAAAGTGCGGGAGGCGTGTTCGACGGTGAGATCGCTCCCGCCTCGGTGGTGTCAATTCGCATTCATTTCCGTTCGAACGGCGAGGGAAAATATCGGCGGTCCACGGCGACCGGAACCGGTGAAAGCTTTTTGACGGCTACCCTCCGAGGGTGAGCCGTGTACGACGCCGTCGTCCTCGATAAGGACGGGGTGCTCGTCGGACGGACCCCGTTCAACACGCTCCGTGAGGCCGCCTGGGACGCGTTCGTGAGCCTCGGCGTCGAGGATCCCGACCTGGCCCACGTCGACGACGTCGCCGTCGGCGTCGACCCCGCGACGCTCACCGACATCTGCGAGCGCTACGGGATGGAGCCGGCGGAGTTCTGGCGCGTCCGCGACGAGACGGCCTCGAACGCCCAGATCGACGCGGCCCGAGCGGGGCGGAAGACGCCGTACGAGGACGTCGACGCGCTCCGCTACCTCGACGCCCCGCTCGGCGTGGTCTCCTCGAACCAGCAGGCGACCGTCGACGCCGTCCTCGACCACTTCGGTCTCGCCGGGCGGTTCGAGGTCGCGTACGGGCGCGAGCCGTCGATCGCCAGCCTCTCGCGGAAGAAGCCCTCGCCGTACTACCTCGAACGCGCTCTGGAGGACCTGGGCGCCGAGACGGCGCTGTTCGTCGGCGACAACGAGTCGGACGTGCGCGCCGCCGACAACGCCGGCATCGACTCCGCGTTCGTCCGGCGTCCGCACCGCCGCTCCGCGGAGCTCTCCTGCCAGCCGACGTACGAGATCGACGACCTCCACGACCTGGTGAGCATCTGCGGGCGGTCGCCGGTGGACGCGGCCGCGAGCGATCGGTTTTAGCCGCCCGCGGCGCGGTCGAGAGTACCCACCCGTGACGCGGTCGAGGGGGTTCGTTCCTCGGACCGCAACCACTATTCAGACCGCGACCGAGATGCCGCTCGTGTCCTCGCCCTCCACGAGTCCGGACGCCGACGCCCGCCGCTCGGCCGTCCGGCCGATCGCGAAGCGGTACCGCCGCGCCGAGCGCGCCGTCAGCTGGCTCGTCGCCCTGTCGGTCGCCGGGGCGTTCCTCGCCGCGTTCGCGCTCGCCGATCTGCTTCCCGCGCTGGCGGTGGGCGCGGTTCTCCTCGTCGCGGTTCGGGCTCCGTTCCTGCGTCGGCGCGGGACGACGAGGCTCCTGACCGACGCGTCCCCGGAAGCGGTGACCGAGGCGTTCGCGTCGGCGACGCCGCCGGTCCTCGCGTTCCAGTGGGCCGTCGCCGACGAGGTTCGCCCGACCTCGGACGGGGCGGGCGGGGCGTACGAGCACTCGTCGCTCGTCGGGCTCCGGACCTACTCGTTGGAGATAGCGACGGAGACGGAGGCGCACCCAGACGGGAATGCGACCGACGCGGACCCCGCTGACCCCGCGAGCGACGACGGCGTCGCTCCGGTCGCGCGCGTCCGGATCGAGGGGGCCCTCGACGGGGCGCCGTGGGGCGCGTACGCGGTCTCGATCCGGGACGCGGCCGACGGGGCCCCGGGCGAGACGGTTGTCGACGTCGAGCTGCTCTCCCGGCGGCGGTTCGGGCTCCGCAGCGTTCCGCAGGCGCTGGTCGCGGACGCGTACTACGCCGACGCGGTCGCGGCGCAGGGGTACGCGGTCGCCGACCGCGACGTGTCGTTCGCGGTGTCTCGGTAGGACCGACCGGACGGCGGAGGCGTCACGCGAGGAGCTCGCTCTTCGGCGCGTCGACGACGGTCCGAGAGACCGCCTCGTCGTCCTCGACGCCCCGGAGGTCGACTCCGCGGAGGCGGAGCGCGACCGCGGCGTCGGCCCGCTCCGCGTCGTCGCGGGGTCGGACCGTCTCGGTCTCGCGCTCGCCGTCGCCGTCCTCGCTCCGGTGGACGATAGCGAGTTCGCCGTCGTCGAAGGCGACGTGTTCGACGTCTCGGTAAGAAACGGTCGTCGTCCGTTCGCGGGCCACCGACGCGGCGACGCCGCCGACCGCGGTGAGCAGACCGAGCAGGCCGATCGCCGTCTGCGCGGTCCCGCCGCCCGCGAGGAGCCACTCGGCCGCCGCGGGAACGATCGCCGCGAGAGCCGCGATCCCGCTCCAACCGCCGTCGCGGAGGGCCGACGGGAGGCGCCCGGAGACGAGGGCGCTTCCGGCCGCAGCGACGCTTCGAGCCACGCCGCGGCGGATCCGGAGCTCGCCGGGAGCGACGCGGACGGACCCGCGGGCCGTGGCGAACGACCACGTGCGCGAGCGGCTCATCGACCGCACCGCGTCGACCGTCGGTCGAGAGGGCGAGCGCCGTCGGTTCGGGAGCTCCGTTCGCGGCGAGAGGTCGGAGGCACCGCCGCTGGGCGGGGACGCAGTGGGACCGTTCGCATGGAGGGATACCGTTCACTGCGCCGGCGAGGCACTTATAACACGGAGCCGCGCCGGGTCGGCGTCGGTCGCTCCCGACCCGAATCGGCGCCGATCGCTCCCGACCCGAACCGGTGCCGGTCGCTCCTGGCCCGAACTGGCTCCGGTCGTCGAGCGCGGGAAGCCGGACGCTTTTTGACTCGGTCGGCCCTCGCAGCGTCATGGACCTCCCGCCCGTCGGTCTCGGTACGATGGGGATCGACGACCCGGACGCGGTTGCGACGGCGCTCTCGGTCGGCTACCGCCACCTCGACACCGCGCGGATCTACGACAACGAGGCGGCCGTCGGCGAGGGACTCGCCGCGAGCGAGGTCGCCCGAGACGAGGTGACCGTCGCCACGAAGCTGTGGATCGACAATCTCGCCCCCGACGAGGTCGGCCCGGCCGCCCGCGAGAGCGCCGACCGGCTCGGCGTCGAGGCGATCGACCTGCTGTACGTCCACCGACCCCGAGGAGCCTACGATCCCGAGGCGACGCTGCCCGCGCTCGATCGGCTGGTCGACGAGGGGCTCGTGCGGAACGTCGGCGTCTCGAACTTCGAGCCGGCCCAGTTGGACCGCGCGATCGACGTCCTCGACGCGCCGCTGGCGGCCCACCAGACCGAGCTCCACCCGCTGTTCTACCGGCCGGAACTCCTCTCGCACGCCCGCGAACGCGGCTACGACGTGGTCGCCTACTCGCCGCTGGCCGGCGGTCGGGTGCGCGAGGCCGACGCCGTCCGTTCGGTCGCGGCGGCGCACGACGCCGCGCCCGAGGCGGTCGCGATCGCGTGGGCGACCGCGAAGGAGCCGGTCGCCGCGATCCCGAAGGCGTCGAGCGAGGCCCACCTGCGCGCGAACCTCGCGGCCGCCGACCTCGACCTCGCTCCCGATGAGGTCGCCGCGATCGACGCGGTCGAGCGCGAGGAAGAGCTGTTCCCGGAGTAGCGTCAGCCCGATCGATCCATTTTTGTGTATAATATACCCCGAGAGAACACCGAGATCGGCACGATCCCGCGTCACTTTTGTACCGCCTCGCTCTCGATCTGAACATGACCGAGAGCGCGAACGGCGCGGGCGGCGACGCACCCGGCGACGACGACCCGGACGCGACGACGATCATCGACGGGGAGTCCGTCGCGGCCGACGTGCGCGCCGACGTGGCCGCGCACGTCGAGACGCTGGCGGACGCCGGCGTGACGCCCGGGCTCGCCACCGTTCTGATGAGCGACGACCCCGCGAGCGAGACGTACGTCTCGATGAAACAGCGCGACTGCGAGGAGGTGGGCATCGAGAGCGTCCACGTCGAGATCGACGCCGACGCGCCCGCCGACGAGCTGTACGAGACCATCGACGACCTCAACGACCGCGACGACGTCCACGGCATCCTGGTCCAGCTACCCGTCCCGGACCACGTCGACAAGCGGAGCGTCCTCCGGCGGATCGCCCCCGAGAAGGACGTGGACGGCTTCCACCCGGAGAACGTCGGGCGGCTCGTCGCCGGCGACGCCCGGTTTAAACCCTGTACGCCACACGGCGTCCAGAAGCTCCTCGCGGCGTACGACGTGGAGACCGAGGGCGCGGACGCGGTCGTCGTCGGCCGGTCGGACATCGTCGGGAAGCCGATGGCGAACCTCCTGATCCAGAAGAGCCCGGTCGGGAACGCGACCACGACGGTCTGTCACTCCCGGACCGAGGACCTGGAGGGGAAGCTCGCGGCCGCCGACATCGTGATCGCGGCCGCCGGGATGCCCGAGTTCGTCGACGGCTCGATGCTCAAGCCCGGTGCGACCGTGATCGACGTCGGGATAAATCGGGTCGAGGCGGAGACGGAGAAGGGGTACGAGCTCGTCGGCGACGTGGACTACGAGTCGGCGACGGAGGTCGCGGGCGCGATCACGCCGGTCCCCGGCGGCGTCGGGCCGATGACGCGGGCGATGCTCCTTCACAACACGGTGAAGGCGGCGGGGATCCAGTCCGACGTCGCGATCGACCTCGATTAGGCGGAACGGCGACGGACGCGCTCAGTCCCGCCGAAACGTCCCGGTCGTCGCACGACGCGGTCGTCGCTCGTCGGGGCGTCCGCCTATGTCTCGGGTCGCCATCGCCCCCCGATCTCGTCGCGGGGATAGTCCTGGTACGTGCCGTTCAGAAACGTGGTGACGCGCCCGTCCTCCTCGCTGAGCGTGACTCCCCAGAGGACGTCGTCGCGGAGCGACGTCTCCAGGGCGCTCATGTGTTTGGTCCCCATCCAGTCGGGGAACTCGAGGTCCTCGACGTCCTCGACCTCGCCCCGATAGGGGTTCCGGACGCGCACCATCTGTTGCTGAATGGTGCCGTCGCCGGTCACGATGACGGCGCCGTCTCGGCTGAACGCCACGTCCCGGGCGACCTTCGTGAACACGTCGCGCGACTCGGTGACGACGCGGCAGCGGTCGACCGGCCACTCGTTGTCGCCGAGGGGGTCGGTGTAGTCTGCGAAGTTCACCTCCGCGACGATGAGGATGTAGAGACTGGGACCGCTCACGTACTGTTCGCCCCACTTCTCAAACTCCAAACTCAGCGACTCGGCGGTGTACCTGATGTGATCCATCAGGCTCTGGCTCGTCGCGTACTTCTCGAGCACCTCGTCAAGCGCGTTCATGTGGTGTGTGTACACACGTCTCAAACCATGTTAAACCCTCTCAGGGGTTCGGCGCTCGCGCCGCCGACCGCCCAGTCGCCGTCGGCCGCTCAGTCCTCGTCCCCGGCGGCCGCGCGGTTCCGAATCTCGATGCGGCCCTCGATCTCGGGGTCGATCCCGTGCTCGCGGGCGTAGGCGGCGAGCACCTCGTACTGGATGTCGGCCTCGTCGATCCGGTGTCGCTGCCCGAGCGTCGGGAACTCGTGTTCGGAGTGGAGCAGGTACTCCGAGACGGCGACGGTGTAGCGACGCTCCGGGTCGATCGGCTCGCCGCCGACGGTCGCCTCCAGGACGAGCTCGGCGTCGGCGTCCCAGACGACCTCGGCGTTCGAGACGTGTCCGTGCCACCAGTCGTCCTCGCCGAAATCGACGTCGGGCGCGGCCATCTCGCGGAACACGTCGTGCAGCTCCGCGCCGGTGACCGAGGCGAGCGCCACGGGCTCCTCGAACGGGATCAGGCTGATGAGGTCGGCCTTCGTCACCTCGCCCGCCCACGGGTCGCCCTGCCGGAGCCCGCCGGCGTTCGAGAGCCCCACGTCGGCGTCGTGGGCCCAGCGGAACGCGTCGGCGACGAAGTTGCCGACGCGGCACTCGCCGCCGTGGACCACCTCGCCCGTGCGCTCAATCGGCCGGTCGACGACGTCGAAGGCCTCCGAGAGGTCGGCCGCGGCCATCCGCTCCGCGAGGGCATCTTCGAGGCCCGGCGCCGGATCGGCGCCGTCGGGCTCGTGGAGCGTCGCGGTCGGGACGGGAGTTCCGGCGTCGTTCGCCGCGGCGTCGCCCGACCCGTCGGCCATCGCGTCGCTCGGAGCGCGTCCGCCGAACTCCACCTCGGCCACCGTCTCGCCGTTGACGCCGGGGCGGACGATCCGGGTACCGGCGACGACGTCGTTCCGGCGGCTGTGGACGTGGCCGCCGAGGATCGCGTCCACGTCCAGCGCCCGCGCGAGGTCGTCGTCGCCCGCGCCGAGATGGGAGAGGACCACGGCGTGATCGAGCGCGTCGGCGTCGGTCCCGCTCGCCCCCTCGGCGACCGCGGCCCGCATCTCGGCGAGGGCGTCGCGCGCGGCGGCGACCGGGTCGTCGAATGAGAGCTCGGCGGCCATCGGGTTCAGCGAGTCGGTGGCGGGGTCGGTGACGCCGACGAACCCGACCGCGGCTCCGTCGACCTCGCGGACCGCCCACGGGACGACGCCCTCGTCGCGGCCGAACGGCTCGCCCGCCTCGTCGCGGACGTTCCCGGAGACGAACGTCGCCGGCGCGTCGGCGACGAGCCCGCGGAGCGCGTCCGGGCCGTAGTCGAACTCGTGGTTGCCGAACGTGTCGAGCAGAGTGCCCGTGGCCCGGTAGAAGTCGAGGACTTGCCGCCCGCTCGCGACCAGCGACAGGACGCCCGGCGCGGTCGTGTCGCCGGTGGCGACGACCGCGGCGTCGGGGCCCGAGAGCGCCCGGATCCGGCCGGCGAGGCGAGCCGCCCGCTCGGGGGCGTCGAAGACGTTCTCGATGTCGGAGTAGTGAACGAGACGGACCATGCGATGTCAGACGGGAGGGGCGAGCGACGCTTAAAAAACGCGGAGTCCGGCGCGGGCGGCGCTCCGGGTTCGGCACGGCCGACTCCCGACTCCGGGGAGCCGATTCCCGCCCCGTGACTCCCGCTCGCACACGCGAGGGACATTGAAAGCGCTTTTATGGATGTCCGGACTACGTCGGGTCACAGCCTCTGTGGGGTTGATGATGTGCCGTTCCGTTAGGGACCGACCACGGGACGGACACGCGAGCCCGCACGGAGGATAGGTGAACAACATATGCCCGTTTACGTAGACTACGAAACCCCAGCCGACCTCGCCGAGCGATCGCTCGAGGCGCTCGAGGTCGCTCGAGACACAGGCACCGTGAAGAAAGGAACCAACGAGACCACCAAGGCCGTCGAGCGCGGCAACGCCGACCTCGTCATCGTCGCGGAGGACGTCTCCCCCGAGGAGATCGTCATGCACCTCCCCGAGCTCGCCGACGAGAAGGGGATCCCGGTCGTCTTCGTCGACACCCAGGACGACGTCGGTCACGCCGCGGGCCTCGAGGTCGGATCGGCCGCCGCCGCCGTCGTGGACGCCGGCGACGCCGACGACGACGTCGAGGACATCGCCGAGAAGGTCGCGGAGCTCCGATAACCACCCATGAGCGCAGAAGAGGGTATCGACGACTCGACCACCGCCGAGGTGATCGAGGTCGTCGGCAAGACCGGGATGCACGGCGAGGCCATGCAGGTCAAATGCCGCATCCAGGAGGGATCGAACCAGGGCCGGATCATCACCCGGAACGTCCTGGGCCCCGTCCGCATGGGCGACGTGCTCCAGCTCCGGGAGACCCAGCGCGACGCCGACTCCATCGGAGGCCGATAACCAATGGTCGAGACACGCACCTGCGACTACACCGGCGAGGAGATCGAGCCCGGCACGGGCACGATGTACGTCAAGAAGGACGGACAGATCCTCCACTTCGTCGACTCGAAGGCGGAGAAGAACTACTTCCTCGGCCGCGAGGCGCGCGACCTCGAGTGGACCGAGGAAGGGCGCGACCACGGTGGCGAGTAGATGAGCCACCACGACGAGCGCACCTTCGTGATGGTGAAGCCCGACGGCGTCCAGCGCGGTCTCATCGGCGAGATCGTCTCCCGCTTCGAGGAGCGCGGCCTGAAGCTCGTCGGCGGCAAGTTCATGCGCATCGACGAGGCGCTCGCCCGCGAGCACTACGGCGAGCACGAGGACAAGCCGTTCTTCGACGGTCTCGTCGAGTTCATCACCTCCGGCCCCGTCTTCGCGATGGTGTGGGAAGGAGCCGACGCGACCCGACAGGTCCGCGCGATGGTCGGCGAGACCGATCCCGCCGAGTCCGCCCCGGGCACGATCCGCGGCGACTTCGGGCTCGACCTCGGCCACAACGTGATCCACGCGTCGGACCACGAGGACGAGGGCGCGAACGAGCGCGAGATCGACCTGTTCTTCGACGAGGACGAGCTCGTCGACTACGGCCTCGACACCGCCGCGTGGGTGTACGAGGACGAATCGCACTAACGGCGCACGAAGCCCGGCTTTCCGCTTTTCGACGCCTCCGAGGAACCGCGAGCGGTCGCTCCGTCGACACACCGCGTTTCCGGTGAACAATCGTCAACGTTCCCGCGGAGTCGTGCGGTTCTCTCGCCGCTGACGGTTATAAACTCTCGCGGCGAGCTCCCAGTCGAAGTCGGAGGGCGAACGGCCGCTCAGTCGTCGAGCGCCACGACGCGCCCGTCATCGGTGACGACGAGCACCTCGTCGGTCCCGTCGCCGGTCGCGTCGGCGAACAGCGGTCCCGCGTACACCACGGCCCCGCCCACGTCGCCCTGCGCGATCGCCTCGCCGTTGGCGTTCAACACGAGCACCTCTCCCCCGCGGTTCACCGCGACCGGCCCGGGCTCGCCGGTTCCGCGGACGTCGGCGACGCCGGGGGCGTTCACCCGGGTCTCGCCGCCGTACTGCTGTTTCCAGGCGACCTCGCCGTCGCGGAGGTCGACCGCCCAGACGCTGCCGGCGCCGCCGACGTAGATCCGGCCGGGGCCGGCGTCACCGACCGTGACGGGGAGGTCTTGGAGCCCGACCTCGAACCGCCCGGAGCCGTCGGCGAGGTCGACCGTCTGGAGGTTCCCGCTCGTTCCGCCGAGCGCGAGCACCGGCCCGTCCGGCGCGTCGACCGCGGTCCACGTCAGCGGCGTGACGGCCGGCGTCGCGGTCCAGCGCTCGTCGCCGCTCGCGTCGAGCAGGCGGATCGTCGCCCCGTCGTCTCCGACCGTCGCGACGGCGACGCCTCTGGGCGCCTCGCCGCCGTCCTCTGTCTCGAAGTCGGCGATCAGCGGGCGGCGGTCGATCCCCCCGTCGACCGTCGTCTCGAAGACGGGGTCGCCGTCGGCGTCGACGGTCACGACGGCGCCGTCGGTCGCGGCCGCGGCGACCTCGGCGTCGCCGTCGGCGTCGACGTCGCCGACCGCGGGCCGGGTCGCGCCCGAGCCGCCGACGTCGACGGCGAACCGGGTCGAGCCGTCCGTCGCGTCGAGGACGACGAGCGAGCCCGACTCCGTCGTGAACGCGACGACCGAGTCGCCGCCGAGCGTGTCGGAGACGAGGCCGCTGATGCCGGGCGGGCCGCCGCCGGTCCCCGAGCCTGCGCCGCCGCCGGAGTCGTCGTCCTCACCGGAGTCGTCGTCCCCGCCGGCGGCGTCCCCCGTCGCGATCGCGGAGAGCGGCGTCCGCCACGCGACGTCGCCGCCGACCGCGGTCGCGCGGACGACTCGCTCCCCGTCTGCGGTCGTCGACTGGACGACGATCGGGTCGCCGTCCATCGTGGCGACGACGGTGCCGCTCCCGTCGTCGCCGCCGACGGGCTCGGTCTCCCACACGACCTCGGCGTCGACCGCACCGTCGTCGATCCCGACGAACGCGAACAGCGCGACGCCGACGCCGGTCGCGCCGCCGGCCAAGAGAATCAGCGTCGCGAACAAAACGCGGCGGTCCATTGCCGACACGTTCGGGCGTCGCGGGCATACGGCTGTCGGATGCGGCGGGCGACGATGTCGCGGACGACGGGGCGGACGGTTCGAGCCACGGCGACGACGGGGCGGACGGTTCGAGTCACGGGCGAGTCACGGGCGGGCTACAGCAGTGTGGTGACGTTGTCGGCGTGGTCCGCGCCCACGAGTTCTCGGAGGGCGTCGGGGTCGCGCTCGCCGTTCGCGTTCACGAGGTAGACGGCGCCGTCGCGGTCGCCGTACGCCCGGTGGAAGTCGTACGCGAAGCCGTACACGTCGACGTCGGCGGCGGCTTCGGTCTCACGGGCGGCCGCGACCTGCTCGTGGACGTTGTACTCGACGAGGCGGTTGCGGAGGCTCGCGGCGGTGCCGGCGCCGTCGTCCGCGGCCGCGCGGTCCTCGCCGACCTCGGCGATCCCCGCCTCGACGATCGGAACGAGCTCCGCCACGTCCGCCCGGACGCCCGGCTCCTCGGGGACGGCGCCGTCGCGGACCGCCGCGAGGGCGGCGCCGACCGCGCCGCACCCGGTGTGGCCGACGACCGCGAGCACGTCCGTGTCCGTGTGAGCGAGCGGGTAGGCGACGCTCCCCGAGAGCACGCGCTCGCCGTCGACGACGTCGCTCACGCGGTTTCCGATGTTGCCCGCGGTGAAGAGGAACCCCGGTCGATCGACCGACCACATCCCCTCCTGTGAGACGCGCGAGTCGGAACAGCAGACGGAGACGACGGGCGGTCGCTGCCCGTCGCGTCGGGCGGCGAGCTCGCCGGCGGCGGCGGACTCGACGTGGTCGTCGTTTCCGTCGAGGAGCTCGGCGAGGAGTTCGCGGCTCATAATCAGCAACTCCCGGTGGGCGTTCAAAAAGGGGCCGGACCGAAGCGGGACGGACCCAAAAGGGCAGGGCCGGGACGAGCCGACCGGGTCAGATCACGAACCCGACGATCTGAAACAGGAATCCGAGGACGAACACCGCGATCAACGCGACCGTCGCGACCACGACGGCCGGTGCGAGTGTCTCCTCGTTCTGGTCGAGGACGAGGCTTTCCATGTCTCTCATACGAGTCGCCTCGTCGCCGCGGGGCTTGAACGCTTCGCTCGCGTCCCGGGGCGGGCGTCTCCGCCGGCCGAATCGCCGTCGAATCGGCACCGCGACGAGCCTCCCGCCGTCGAAGAGAACTTTCTTTTACCTCTCGCCGGACCGTACTGGTGGATGAGCGACGGAGCGCGACAACTCGCCGGACCGAGCGGAGGTGTCGATGTCGAACCGTGACGCGGTCGACGGCGGGGACACCGCCGGCGCGTTTGCCGGCCGGGGCGGCGATGAGACGGGCGACGCCGAGGCCGGCGCCCTCGCGGTCGTCTGCGGGCTTCCGGGCGTCGGCAAGACGACGGTCGCCGAGCGGATCGCCGCTCACGTCGACGGCGATATCCTCCGCACGGACGTGATCCGGAAGGAGCTGTTCGGGGACCCGGACTACTCCGACGCGGAGACCGAGGCGGTGTACGCGGAGCTGATCGACCGGGCCCGCGAGCGCGCCGCCGACGGCGACGCCGTCGTGCTCGACGCCACGTTCGCCGACGCCCGCTTCCGCGCCGATGTCCGGGAGATGGGCGAACGAGTGGCCGAATCGTTCGACCTCGTGGAGGTCGAGTGCGACGAGTCGGTCGTCGAGCGTCGGATCGAGCGCCGCGACGGGATCAGCGACGCCGACTTCGACGTCTACCTCCATTTCAAGGATGTCTTCGATCGGATCGAGACGGCCCACGTGACCGTCGACAACTCGGGCGCGGAGGCGGAGACGTTCGCGCAGGTCGACGCGGCGTTCGGCGCCGAACCGGGCGGCGGCGAGTGAGCGGCGGGGACGACGGCGCCGCCACCGCCGGGAGTCCCTCCACCTCGACTCGTGCTAGCGATTCGCACGGCGAACGCACACACGCGTCTCCCATCACTTATACCGACGAACGCACTACGGACTGTATGAGCGAAGAATCCGGGCGTCGGAACCTCCGAATGCCCTCGGACGACGAAGTGTTCGCCGTAGTGACCGAGCACCTCGGCGGGAACCACGTCCGCCTGCGGTGCGTCGACGGCGAGACGCGACTGGGCCGGATCCCCGGCCGCATGAAGTACCGGACGTGGATCAGCGAGGGTGACGTCGTGCTCGCGGAGCCGTGGTCTTGGCAGGACGAGAAGGCGAACGTCGAGTGGCGATACGAGGACGACGAGGCGGACCAGCTGCGGCGCGAAGGACACATCCAGTAGTCGTTTTCGAGCGGCCAGTGGCCGCGTTCGTCCCCGTTCCCGCCCAGCGGGTAGCGACCCGGTCAGGCGAACAGGAGGACGATCACGGCCACGAACAGGAGCTCGCCGCCGACGAGGAGGACCGCGACCAGCCAGTAGCGGTAGGTCCAGAGCCACTCGGCGGCCCGGTTCCACCGCTCCGAGAGCCGACCCGCTTCGGCGGCGTCGCTCTCGGTCCCGCCGCGCCCCCCGACGTACGCCTCGTCGAGGCGCCAGCCCCCGTCCGGGTCGTACGTCGCGGGGACCCGCGTCCCGACCACCTCGTCGACGTCCAGCGGCGAGACGCCAGCGGCGTCGAGGAAGGAGAGGAACGCCTCGGACTCGGCGAGCGACCCGTCCCGAGGCGCCGAGAAGCGTTCGACGTGGGTCGCCCCCCCGTGAGGCGGTCGGAGCTCGACCACGACGCGGCGATCCGTCGACCGCACCGCGGTCACGACGAGGACGCTCTCCTCGTCGTTGAGATACGCCTCTCGGAGGCGACGCTGCACCTCGTCGTCGACGGCGTCCGTCGCGTCCAGTGAGTCGTCGACCGACTCCGTTACCTCGCCGTTCGCGTCGATCGACGACTCGGCCGCTCGCCCGTCCTCGGCGGGGTCGTCGGGCATTCGATCGGTGGTTGGCGACGCGCGCTCATAAGCCCGTGGCAGCCGCGGGCGAGACCGCCCCCGCGGGCGCCGACACACCCGCGAGACCGCCCCCGCGGGCGCCGACACACCCGCGAGACCGTCCCGGAAACCGTTTGAACGTCGGCGCCCACACAGTGGTATGCGCGAAGTGACGCTCCTGATCCGCCACCGCGGCGGGCCGGAGTCCGAGGTGAGCACTCGCCACCCGGAGGTGACGATGCGGTCCGTCTCGTCGATGACCGGCCGGGGGACCGAGCGGAAGCGGATCGTGGAGCTCCGCGGGCCGACAGAGGATATCGAGTCGTTCATCGACGAGTTCCGCGCGGCCGACGCCGTCGTCGAGGCGGAGCCGCTGTCGCCGGTCACCGGCAACCACGCGTACGTCGCGGTCGTGGTCGACAGCGAGGGCTGGGAGGGTATCAGAGGCCGGCTCTCGGAGATGGGGATCCACTACCGAACGGGGACGACAATCACCGCCGGAATCGAGCGCTGGACGGTGTACATCGAGGCTGACGACGACCTCGCCGCGATGATCCGCGAGCTGGAACGCGGCGACAACGACGTCGAGCTCGCGCGCAACGTCGAGATGGGGTCGATCGAGCGACCGCCGGGACTGCCGGCCTCGGGCATCCTCGACGGGCTCACCCCGAGACAGCGGGAGGTGCTCTCGACGGCCATCGCGGTCGGCTACTACGACCACGGGAGCGGCGTGGGCGTCGAGGACGTCGGCGACGAGCTCGGACTCGGATCCACGACGGTGTGGGAGCACCTCTCACGGGCGGAGTCGACGGTGATGAACGCCCTCTTCAACCGGTTCGAGGGGCAGACCGAGTCGGACCGGAGCGAGCGGTCGACGGCGGGGGAATCGCCGGAAGACGAGTGACCAGATCGGCGTCCGAACAACGCTTTTGTAGCTACGGCGTTCAGCGACGGGTATGACAGAGGGTTCGGTGTCCGTTCCTGTCGAGCAGTACGAGCGGCTCGCGGCGCTCGCGGCCGCCCGCGGCGTGACGCCCGAGGCCCAGCTCGCCCGCCTGATCGACGACGCCTACGAGGGGCTCGACGGCGACGCGGAGCCGCCGGAGTCGCTCCCGCTCGGGGTCTGCGACGCGGACGAAGAGGAGTAGAGCGATAGCGGCCGCGGTCGCTCGCGGGGCCGCGAGCGTCACTCGTCGTACGGCCAGCGACCGCCGGTCTTCAGCTCCGTGACGTAGCCGTCGGCGATCGACTCCCGGATCGCCGCCCGAGACCGGTGCGCGACCTCGTCGCCGCCGGCCGCGCCGCCGCCGTCCGTGGCGAAGCGGTACGTCGCTTCGGCGACCAGCGTCGCCACCTCTCGGAGGTCGCGCGGGTCGAGCTTGTCGAGCGTGTCGGCGTGGGTGTGGCCCCACCCCCGTCCCGACCGCTCCGACGTCGTCGACGCCATCACCGCCGGGATCCCCTCCTGCACGAACGCCCACTGATCGCCGTGCGGCGAGACCGTCTCGCCGGTCGTGATGGGGGCGTCGAACGCCTCGGCCACCGACCCGAACACCGCTCCCATCCCGTCGAAGCCGTTCGTTCCGACGCGGAGGTTCCGGGAGTTACAGGCGCCGTCGAGGTTGACCACGCAGGCGATCTCGTCGCGCGGCGTCGTCTCGGCCGCGTGGTACGCGCCCCACAGGCCGATCTCCTCCGCGCCGAACGTGACGACGCGAACGCGGGTGTCGAGGTCGCTCTCGACGGACGCGAGCAGGCGGCCGACCTCGGCGACGAGCGCCGACCCCGCGCCGTTGTCGTTCGCGCCGTCGCTCACGTCGTGGGCGTCGACGTGGGCGGTGAGGAACACCGCCTCGTCGGTGTCGGGCCCGACGTCGGCGACGGCGTTGACCGAGGTCGTCGGCTCGTTCCGGCAGTCGACTTCGATCGACACCTCGGGCGCGTCGGGGACGTCGCCGCCGCCGTCGCCGGCCTCGGCGGCGAGGCGCGCCAGCCGCTCGCCCACCTCCTTCGAAACGCCGACCGCGGGGATCGGCCCCGGTCGGTTGTGGTAGCCGACCTCGCCGGTGGGCGGGAGCGCCCCCTCGACGTGGTTTCGGAAGACGAAGCCGACCGCGCCGCGCTCGGCGGCGGTGACGTACTTCTCCATCCGGTGGATCCACCGGTCGTGCGTCTCCGGCGTCCGCGAGGAGGCCATCGCGACCGCGCCGTCGAGGGCGTCGCCAGCCGCCGCGAACTCCTCGTCGGTCCCGTCCCCGACGTCGACGAGGGGGGCGTTCGCCTCGCCGGCCGGCGTCCCGGGGAGCGCGATGACCTCGTGAGAGCGCTCGTGTCGGCGCTCGACGGGACCCGAGAGCTCGATCGCGGAGTCGCCCCGCCACCAGCCGGGGATCTCGAACTCGTCGAGCCCGGCGTTCCGGAGCCCGGCGTCCTCGAAGGCGGCGACGACCCGCTCCGCGCCGCGCCGCTCGCCGACCGACCCCGCCATCCGGTTCCCGATGTCAGTCAGGTCCGTGAGGAGGTCCCAGCCGAAGTCGCTCGTGCGCGCGTCGCCGACGACGCGGTCCGGTAGCGCTGTCATACGACCCGGTTAGACCGAGGGCGAAAAGGGGTTGCGGGAAGCCGGACCCGACCCGAGGCGGTCCGGTCCGACGACGCCTCAGGCCGGGTCGGCCTTCGTCGTCTCGACCGCCACGTCGTCGGGGTCGACGCCGATCCGGGCGAACTGCGTGCGGACGTGCTCCTCGGCCGCGTCGAGCGCCGCCGACTTGGTGTCGAACCCGCGGGGCATCGGCTCCTCGAAGGCGACCCGGATCTCCTCGCCGTCGACGGTGAGCGCCGAGCCGCCGCTCTCGACCTGGTAGAAGGAGTCGCACACCCAGACGTAGGGGGCGTCCTCGTCCGGCGCGCCCTTGTACGTCGGCGGGTCCTCGCCGCGCTCGAACACCGTCCCGGTGAGGTCGGTCCCGCCGCCGCTGCCGCGAACCAGTATCATACCGACGATAGGGCCCCGACGCGGAAAAGGGGCCCGAGACGGGCGCGAGACGCCCGAGACGCCGGCGGCACCCGCGACGCTCGCGACGGCCCGGGCGACCCGGAGGGGGAAACGCTTTCGGCGTGGCGGCCGCTGATTCGCCCATGACGCTGGAGGACTTCACCGAGTTCACCGACGACGAGGGCGACGGCGGGGGCGACGCCGGCTCGCCCGCCGACCGCGACACCGACGACGCGCCCGGAGCGGAGGGAGCGGCTTCGGGAGGCGCGGCGACCGGCGACGGCGGTCGCGCGGTGGCCTCGGGGACCGAGGGCGACGAGGCGGACGACGACGGGTTCGCCGCGTACGACGTGGAGCCGGCGGGCGAGGACGCCGGGCTCGGAGTCGTCTCCGTCTCGCAGGGGCTCCGCGTCGCCGAGGAGGCCGAGGAGACGACGCTGCGGGCGTTCGTCACGACCGGGAACCGCGAGTCGGTCCGGCTCGGGAAGTACCTCCTCGTCCCGTACCCGGACGGCGAGCGGCTGTTCTGTCGGATCACGGGGCTGGAGTACGCGCAGGAATTCCGCTCGGACGACGCCACCGAGATCCACGCCCGCCGCCAGATGCGCCGCGACGACTTCGCGGAGCGCGACTACAAGTTCATGGCCGAGCTGGAGCCGATGTCCGTCGTGTACGGCGAGGGCGAAGACATGAAGCGGCGGATGACCGACCGGGTGCCGAAGCCGGGCGCGGTCGTCGAGGAGGCCTCCGACGACGCCGAGATCAAGACCGGCCTGAAGATCCCCGAGGACGGCGTCTTCCTCGGTCACCTCTCCGTCGGCGGCGAGAAGGTCCGGACGGCGGCGGAGCCTCCGACCGTCGACTACCGGGTGAAGGACGACTACACTGACGGCGACCCGCTCGCGTTCCGGCACACTCTCGTCGCCGGGGGGACCGGGTCGGGGAAGACCCACGCCTCGAAGAACGTCCTCCGGCAGTACCTCGACTCGGACCGCACCTACCCGACCGGCGACGGCCGGGAGTCGCGGATGGCGGTCGTCCAGTTCGACCCGCAGGACGAGTACGCGCAGATGCACGACGACAACCCGGACCTCGACGCCGACTTCGCCCGGCGGTTGGACCGGGAGGGGATCGCGCACGGCGGCCACGACGACGCGGTCGCGCTGGTGCCCCGGGTCGCGAACGCGACGTACCCCGGCGAGGGGCACCGCGCCGAGCGCGTGGAGTTCACCATCCCGTTCTCGCTCGCGCGGGACATGCCGTGGCTCGTCGCCGGCTCCGGGCTCAACGACAACCAGTACCCGGCCCTGCTGACCCTCCTCAATCGCTTCTTCGGCGACTACGGCGACTCGGGCACGTACAGCCAGTTCCTCTCGTACCTCGACGACCCGGCGCTGAAAGCGGAGCTCGACGAGAGCGGCCGAGTCCACGAGGCGACGTTCGACGCCGTGAAACGCCGGGTCCGGGCGGTCCCCGGCGGCGTGTTCGACCAGGACGCGAAGCCGATCACGGAGTTGGACCACACCCTCGTCCGGCCCGGCGGCCTCTCCGTGGTGCCGACGTACCACCTGCCGACCTCCCGGCAGAAGGAGATCGTCGTGCTCGCGGTCGCGGGGCTCCTCGTCGACGATAAGCTCTCGAACGACCCGGACAGCGACCGGATCGAGGAGACGCCGCTCCTCATCGGCATGGACGAGGCGCACAACTTCCTCGCGGACGCCGACAACGTGCAGGCCCGGAAGGTCGTCCAGAAGTTCACGGAGGCCGCCAAACAGGGCCGCAAGGAGCGTCTCGGCCTCTTCCTGATCACGCAGGACCCGCAGGACGTCGCGGAGTCGGTGTTCAAACAGGTGAACACGAAGATCGTGTTGAACCTCGGCGACGAGGACGCCATCAACAGCGTCAACATCCCCTCGAACCTCGCCGGCAAGGTCCCGTACATGGAGAAGGGGCAGATGGTGGTGTACTCGCCGGACAACTCGGAGCCGGTGGAGCTGATCGGGCTCTCGAAGTGCGTGACGCGCCACGGCGAGTAGGCGAACGGGTAGTCGGGTCGACCCGTTTTCACGCGACCGGATCCGCCGTCGCCCTTTTTCAGGACCGGCCGAGAAGCGTTGTCTATGACCAAACGGATCCTGGTGGCGGTCGACGGCTCGGATGAGGCGACCGAGGCGCTTCGGTTCGCGGCCACGGAGTGGCCGGACGCCGAGCTGACGGCGCTTCACGTGATCAACCCGGCGGACTCGACCACCGGCGCCGAGGGCGGGTTCCCGGGCGCGGTCGACCAGTGGTACGACAGCGCCAGGGGCCGGGGAGAGCGGATCCTCCGCGAGTCATCCGAGGCGGTGGACCGCGATATCGACACCAGACTGGAGGTGGGCCGGCCGACCGCGACGATCCTCGGGGTCGCCGGCGGCGAGGCCGCCGTCGGCGACGAGGACGGGACGGAGGGCACCGGCGAGCCGTACGATCACGTCGTACTCGCAAGCCAGGGCCGGACCGGGATCTCTCGGATCCTCCTCGGGAGCGTCGCCGAGGGGGTCGTCCGCCGCGCCGACGTGCCGGTGACGGTCGTGCGGTAGCGGGACGCGATCCCCTCGCCGCGGGCGTCCGGCTACTCGGACGAGTACGCCGGCGCTCTCAGTTCTCGACCCGGTCGGCCTCGACGATCTCGCCGACGACGGTCCAGCCCTCCTCGTCGGGGCCGGATCGGCCGAGCAGCACCGACTCGTGGTCCTCGGCGGTGATCAGCCGGAACTCGGCGTCGCCGTCGGCGTCGGTGCGGACGCCCTCGCCGCGGAACTCCCGCTGGAAGAACTCGGTCGAGGAGAACTCGAAGACGCCGGTCTCGCCGTCGTCGAGGGTAAGCCTGACCGGGCGCGGCTGCACGTTGTGGATCCGCTTCGCGATCGGATGGAGATCGGGCATGGTCTCGGGTCGGCCCGGTGGGGGAATAAAACCGCGGTCCGCGGCACGTCCGCCCCGAAACCGGACTGACCGAGCGCGACCCGACGACGGTCGCGGGACCGTACGTGCTTATCATGTCATAGAGCGTAAACTAATCCGATACCCAATGATATCCGCCTCACTCGACTACCTGCGCGACGGCGACGACGCCGTCGTCACCGTCCTGATCGGCGGCGTGCTCCTGCTCGCGAGCCCGCTCATCGTGCCGTCCATCCTCGTGCTCGGCTACGTCTCCCGAGTCCTGCGGCTGACGGCGGACGGCGACGACGAGCCCCCGGTCTTCGACGAGTGGGGCGACCTGCTCGTCGAGGGAGCGAAGGCGTTCGCGGTCACGCTCGTCTACTCGCTGGTGCCGCTCGCCGTGTTCGCCGTCGCCGCCGTGGTGACCGTCGGCGCGTTCGTCGTGGTGCCCGGCGGCGGCGGGTCCGGCACCTTCCTCGGGAGCTTCGTCGCCGGCGTCCTCGTGTTAGTCATCGGGATCGCCGGGCTCGCCGTCTCGCTCGTCGGTCTCTACGTGACCCCCGCGGCGCTGGCCGCCGTCGCCGACTCCGGGCGGCTCGGAGACGGGTTCGCGGTCGGGGCGCTCTGGACCGTGGTCTCGAAGCGGGCGTACGCGACCGGCTGGCTCACCGCCGCCGCGGTCGTCCTCGCCGGCGCGCTCGCTATCGGCGTGCTCTCGGTGGTTCCGGTCCTCGGGACGATCGCGGGGCTGTTCGTCCAGTTCTACGCGCTCGTCGCCGCGGCCGCCGTCATCGGCTGGACGTGGGCCGACGTGCGGCCCGTCTCGGCCGAACCGGCGGAGTCGGAGCCCGCGGAGCGGCCCGCGGTGTAGGCGACTTCGACGCTGAACGAACGCATCAAAAGCAGTCGACGCTGAACGAACGCATCAAAAGCAGTGAAAAGCGGCGACCGCCGCGTTACTCGTCGAGAACGTCGTCGTAGTCGCCGGCGTCGACGCGGTCGTCGAACGTCCGGGCGTCCTCGCCCTCGATGGTGACGCCGAGGGAGGCGCAGGTACCGCCGACCTCCTTGGCGGCGTTTTTCACGTCGTACGAGAGCAGGTCGGTCGACTTCTGCTCGGCGACCTTCTTCACCTGTTCGATCGACATGTCCGCGACGAAGTCCGTCTGGGGCTCGCCGGAGCCCGTCTCGAACCCGGCCTCGTCTTTGATCAGCTCGGCCGTCGGCGGGACGCCGACCTCGATCGTGAACGAGCCGTCGTCGTCGTACTCGACGGTGACGGGGACTTCCATCCCGTCGAACGCGGCGGTTTCGTCGTTGATCTGCGCCACGACGTCCTGTACGTCCACCGGCGTCGGCCCGAGCTCGGGACCGAGCGGCGGGCCGGGGTTGGCCTGCCCGCCGGGGACGAGCGCTTCGATAGTTCCAGCCATGTCCGTACGAACCCGGCGATGACTTTTAACGGTTGTTCTTTCGGGTAGCGGGAGCCAGCGGTTCGCATACCTCGGAAATCGAGCGGTCGCGGCCGGCGAGTCCGGGAGTCGCGGGCGGGGTCGAATCGGGCGAGGACCCCGGACGCGGTCGCCGGGCGAAGGCCCGGACACGGTCGCCGTCGGTGGTTGGTGGTTTATATAAACGGCAGCGTTACGACTCCCGTATGGGTACCCACATCGTTCCGGTCGGCTTCGACTACGACCGCATGATCGCCCCGCTCATCCGGGACCAGTTCGACGTCGACCGGGTGATCCTGTTGGAGGGGACGGTCGGTAGCGAGGCCAACGTCGAGTACTCGCGGAACATCGCCCGGAAGCTGGAACAGGACTTCCAGAGCCTGCTCGGCGCCGAGACCGTCCGCGAGCGCCTGACCGACGTGTACGACTACGACGCCGCCTTCGAGCGCGCCTTCGACCTGATCAACGCGGAACTCGACCGCGACGGCACCGGAGAGGAGGGGAGCGGGACCGGGGGCGAGGACGCCGCGGACCCCCCGGCGGAGCGCGAGGTGTGGGTGAACCTCTGTTCGATGCCCCGGCCGGTCTCGTTCGCGTTCGCGACCGCGGCCCACTCGATCATGGTCGAGCGGCAGGACGACCGCGACCGGATCCACACCTACTACACCGCCCCGGAGAAGTACCTCGAGACCGAACTCGCGGAGGAGCTCCGCGCGAACCGCGACCTCCTGCGCGAGCTGGTCGAGAGCGACGCGGTCGACGGCGACGCGATCGACGACGGCCGCGTCGCCGACCGGCTCGACACGACGACGGACCTGTTAGAGGAGTTCGACGAGCGCGGCACCACGATCGGCGCGAAGCGCATCGGCGACAGCCACGTGATCGAGCTCCCCGTGGCCTCGTTCCAGAACGTCAAGCCGTTCGAGGAGCTCGTCCTGTTCACGCTCGGCGAGCACGGCGAGTTCGCCTCCGTCTCGGAGCTGGCGGAGACGCTCGCGGCCGACCTCAACGAGGAGTACACCGACTCGTTCCGCTCGAAGGTGATCTACAACGTCGACCGGCTCGGCCCCGGCGGGAAGGGGTACATCGAGCAGGAGGAGCGCGGGAAGTCCTACCGCACGACGCTCTCGCGGATCGGCCAGCTCTGGGTCCGGGCGCACGCGGACGAGGACCGAGAGCTGGCGCGGTAACTCGGGAGCACTGCGAACGTGGTTCGAACCACGGCTATGTGGGTCTGCTGAAATCCTCAGTCGATGACACAAACCGTGTGCGAGATACAGAGGATGTAGTCCTCACCCACCTGGCCGCCTGAACGTGTAGCTTACCGCATCTGCGTCAACTGTGAGGGTGCCGGCGTCGTGATCCACGACAACCGCAACGGTGTCATCGTACGTGAAATCGTGCAATGGCATCCCAGTCTGGAGCGTCCCATCGCGCGACAGTTCGACACGTGCAGAGCCGAAGTCGATGTGAATCCGATCATCAGTAGCCGTTACATCACCCGCACGACCGAATCGGCGTAGTTCATCAGTCAGTGTCTCCCACTCGTTGAATTGCACTCGTGGTGTCATCCGTCGTTCAATCGTGATGCCGCGTTCAGGAAAGTCTTGATACGAAATCTAGGCCACCGAAGTAACGCGGAGCACTACGAGCGATCCACCAATTGGTAACATACTCATGCAACAGTTAGAGCGTGGATGCAGCACGCCTGTCAAGACCGTGGCGATAGCCGTGGTTACTTATGTGATCTAACAGTGAGACCCGTCGGCCACCGTGTCGACGACGGCGTCCGGTGGGATAACCGTGGACAGCATCAAATCGCTTGCCGCCGGTCTCCACACCCAACTTGAGATATTATAAGAGGAGTATAGAGATTCATATGGACAGTAGACAGCTCGGTATCTCTATACCCCACAATATGTAAATTATATAAAATTAATACGGGGCCCTAGGAGTGACCACCCGTGGAGCAACCACAACAGACGGACGATTTGAAACGCCGGACCGTCCTCGGTCTGGCTGGTGGGACCGTTCTGGGACTGCTCGCGGGCACGGCCGGTGCGAGCGAGTCAGGGGTGAGGAGTGGGGCGTCAGGTGCCGACGCGGCGAGTGCGTTCGACGGCTCGCAGACCGTCAAGCTGGAACAGATCGGTCGCTACGAGGGGCAGAATCTCTTCGACGAGGGTGGCGCAGAGATCGTCGCCTATCACGCCCCGACCGAGCGGCTGTTCGTGATCAACGCCAACATTGGCGGCGTCGAGGTGCTCGATGTCGCGGACCCGTCCGATCCGACGCCCGTGGAGAACAGTCCGATCGACGCCGTGGGCTCCCTCGACGCCGTGGGATCTGCGAACAGCGTGGCGACGTCTGAGGAGCTCGTCGCCGTCGCGCTCGAGGCGACCGTCGCACAGGACCCCGGGCTAGTCGGCTTCTACGACCCCGAGACGCTCGAGTTCCTGGGCACCGCGCCTGTCGGCCCGCTCCCTGACAAGGTCACCTTCACTCCCGATGGCGAGCGGGTGCTCGTCGCGAACGAGGGTGAGCCGACGGAGAACTACGCGTATGACCCGCAAGGCTCGGTCAGCATCGTCGACCTCTCCGAGGGCGTTGACCACGCCACGGTCGACACCGCGGGATTCCGGCGGTTCAACGGCCGAGAGGACCAGCTCCGCCGGCAGGGCATCCGCATCTTCGGGCCGAACGCGAGCGCCTCGCAGGACTTCGAGCCGGAGTACGTCACGATCAGCGACGACTCGCGGACGGCGTGGGTCTCACTCCAGGAGAACAACGCCATCGCCGAGATCGACATCCGGCAGGCGCGGGTCACACGCCTCCTGCCACTGGGGTTCAAGGACTTCAGTATGGCAGGGAACGAACTCGACGCCAGCAACGAGGACGGTGGTGTGAACGTCCGCAACTGGCCGATCAACGGTATCCTCCAGCCCGACGCGATCGGCGCGTACAGCCCGAACGGGCAAACCTACATAGTCACGGCGAACGAGGGGGACAGCCGCGACTACGACTCGTTCAGCGAGGAGGTGGAGGTGTCGGAGCTCCGACTCGACCCGGACGCCTTCGACTTCGACGAGATCGAGGGCATCGACACCGTCGAGGAACTGCAGGCTCCCGAGAACCTCGGGAACAAGAACGCGACGACGACGCTCGGCGACGTCGACGGAGACGGGCTCTACGAGGAGCTCTACGTCTTCGGCGGGCGGTCGTTCAGCATCTTCACTACGAACGGCGAGCTGGTGTTTGACAGCGGAAGCGACTTCGAGGACATCACGAGCGAGCGGTTCGGCGAGGACTTCAACAACGACAATACGGAGAACACGGGCGACAGCCGCAGCGACAACAAGGGTCCCGAACCCGAGGGACTCGCGCTCGGCCAGGTGGGCGACCGCCACTATGCGTTCATCGGCCTCGAGCGCGTCGGCGGGGTCATGGTTTACGACATCACCGATCCCGAGGAAGCCACGTTCGTCGACTACGTCAACAACCGGGACTTCGAGTTCGACATCCAGGGCGAGGTCGCCAACGGCGACGCCAAGGCGAGTGCCGCCGGCGACCTCGGCCCCGAAGGGCTCGACTTCGCGACTGCCGAGGAGAGTCCTACCGACGACCCGCTCGTGTTCGTCGGCCACGAGATCAGCGGGACGACGGCGGTTTTCCGCGTGATTAGCGAAGAAGAGGGCGACAGCGATGACGAACGCGAGGATGACGACGACCGCGGAGCTGGCAGTGAGGACCAGGGTAACGGGAAGGGCCCTGGTAACGGCAACGGGAAGAGTAACGGCCGCGGTCGGTGACGCCGGCCCGGTAGCCATCGAGTCGTCCCTTTGGCCTCGGAACGGCTCCTTGGACCGTCGAGGCTGACCCGACCGGTGCCCGCTTCCTCGGTCACCGCCGTCCCCTGACCGTTCAGGAGGTTGATGCGCCGCTGTCTGGGTCCGTTCGCGACTGTGACAGCGTATGTGTAATATCCTACACAACCAGTTATATGATAAACAGAAGGTTTTGACGCGAGAACACTCTGAAAATTTGGAGCTTCCCAGGCAGGAAAGTGTAGAGGTCATCAGAGTGCGTCGTTGTGAGTGAACTCAACAAAATTTTGGCAGACAGGTTGGTAAATACGCGCTCTGTATGCAGCATAGCTCTGATAACATATCGCCGACTGAGGATTTCAACAGAGCCGGCTATGTAATTATAAACCGCTCCCGCCACGGCGAACGCCTCCGACTCAGGCGCTCGTTCATGCGTCGTTGCTGACGCGGTGACCGGCTCCAAAGCCCCAACCGCGCCGAACCGCATCTCACGCCTCCCCAGCCTCGCGGCTCCCTCCGGTCGCCGCATCCCTCGCGCTCGGTTCGCGCCCGCCGGGCGCTCACCGGAGCGCGCCACCGCGGTTATTTAAATAGGTCCCCCGGCCTTTCTCTTCGGTTTATACCCCGCGTCGCCGACGGCGGTTCGACGCTCGAGCTCCGCTGTGCTCCGCACACACGGCCCGCGTCACGCTTCTGAGAGGGGGGTGCCGTTACCGTCTCGTTTTTATCCGTGGGACGGGGACGATCACGCCATGACTTCGGCGCGGGACCGCGACGCCGACGCCGCCGACGCGGAGACCTTGGACCGGGACGACTTCGGGTTCGCCGAGCCCGCCACCGACCAGTCGTTCGGGAACGCGCTGGCGAAGGCCCGCGACGGGACGCGCCTCACGGTCGACGACGCGACCGAACTGCTCGCGACCGGCACCGACCGGGACGGGATCGACCCGGTCCGGAAGGAGGCCGTCCTCGAGGCCGCCGACCGCCGCCGCCGCGAGGACGTGGGCGACGAGGTGACGTTCGTCGCCAACCTCAACAACAACGTCACGACCGCCTGCAACACGGGCTGTCTGTTCTGCAACTTCAAGGACTCCGCGCACGCCTTCGAGGCCGACAGCGACGCGGACCACGCCGGCTTCACGAAGCCCCCCGCCGAGTCCCGCCGGATCGTCGAGGACGCCCTCGAGATGGGGATCTACGAGGTGTGCTCCGTCTCCGGGCTCCACCCCGCGCTGGCGCTGAACGAGGAGCACCACGAGGTCCTCGCCGGGTACGACGACCCCGAGAGCGCGGTGAACTACAAGCCGCCGGAGCGGTACGCGACCGACCCGGGCACCTACACCGAGCAGATCGAGGCGATGTCCGTCGGCGGGGTCCACCTCCACTCGATGACGCCGGAGGAGGCGTACCACGCCGCCCGCGGCACCGACTGGGAGTACGAGACCGTCTACCGCGAGCTGGCGGCCGCGGGGCTCGACTCCGCGCCCGGCACCGCCGCGGAGATCCTCGTCGACGAGGTGCGCGACGTGATCTGCCCCGGAAAGATCCGGACCGACGACTGGGTGGCGGCGATGGAGGGCGCGACCGCGGCCGGGCTCGACGTCACCTCGACGATGATGTACGGCCACGTGGAGACGGTCGCGCACCGCGCGGAGCACCTGAAGGTGGTCCGCGACCTCCAAGACCGCACCGGGGGGATCACGGAGTTCGTCCCGCTCTCCTTCATCCACCAGAACACGCCGCTGTACCGCCACGGCGTCGTCGACTCCGGCCCCTCGCGCGACGAGGACGAGCTCGTGGTGGCGGTCGCGCGCCTCTTCTTAGACAACGTCGACCACGTGCAGGCCTCGTGGGTGAAGTCGGGCGACGCCCACGGCCTGAAGCTGCTCAACTGCGGCGCGGACGACTTCATGGGCACCATCCTCTCGGAGGAGATCACTAAGCGCGCCGGCGGCGAGTACGGCGAGTACCGCTCGTTCGACGACTACGTCGAGATGATCACGGCGATCGGCCGCACCCCGGTCGAGCGCTCGACCGACTACCGAACCCGGCGCCGGATCGACCCCGACGACGGCCCGCACGGCCCGCGGCTCGGCCCGCGGGCCGACGGCTCTCCGATGCTCCCGAATCGGTCGCCCGACGGTCCGGGCCCGGGCGGCGAGTCGACCGAGGCCGACGACTGAGGCGGGGCGCCGCTCGCCCCGCGGTCTCACCGCCTCCCAGCGCGCTGGAATCACCCGAATACTCTTTACAATGGTACACGTTAGCATGCATAAGATGCCCGCGTCAGACGTACCAGCCGCCGGTTCGGAAAGCGACGCCCCGGACGAAGACGGGGAGGCCGACCCGGACCGTCCGAGGGTCGCGCTCACGCGAACCGACGAGCGAGTGCTCGCGTACCTGGACGACGCGGGGACAGACTACCCGGCGTTCGTCGCGAGCAACACGGGGCTGTACGCGGACCACGTGGAGTCGCGGCTGGACGCGCTCGAAGCGGGCGGGCTCGTGGAGCGGGTCACCGGCGAAGCGGTGTACCGGATCACCGACTACGGCCGCGACGCGCTCCGCGACGACTGCGCGCCGTGGTCGGACTGAGCCCCTTTCGAGAACCGTTGCGGCGACGAGAGCGACCTACCGCCCGAGGTCGGCGTGCGCCGAGGAGAGGTGTCTGGAGCCGAGCGCCGCCAGCAGCGAGAGCTCCCCCGCGAGCGCGCCGACGGCGATCGCTTCCGCGAGCGCGTCCCCGTTGCTCCCGGCGGGGTCGCCGCCGCCGCGGACGCCGAGCACGTCGAGCCCGGCGGCCTGCGTCGGCAGCTTCGTGCCGCCGCCGACGGTGCCGACCTCGAGGCTCGCCAGCGACACGGAGCAGTAGAGGTCTCCCTCGGGCGTCGCCTCCGCGGTCGTGATCGCGTTCGCGCCCTCGACCACCTGCGCCTCGTCCTGCCCGGTCGCGAGGAACATCGCCGCGACCGCGTTGGCGACGTGGGCGTTGAAGCCGAGCCCGCCCGCCTTGGCGGAGCCGACGAGGTTCTTCCGGGTGTTGATCTCGGCGACCGCCTCGGGGGTGGTGTGGAGCCGCTCCTCGACGACCTCGCGGGGCACCTCGACGTCGGCGCTCACCGACCGGCCGCGACCCTCGACCGCGTTGATCGCGGCGGGCTTCTTGTCCGAGCAGAGGTTCCCGGAGAGCGCGACGAGCGCGGCGTCCGTCTCCGCCTCGACGACGTCGCAGGCCTCCCGCGTCGCGATGGTGGCCATGTTCATCCCCATCGCGTCCTTCGTGTCGTAGCGGAACCGCAGGAAGACGTTGTTACCGACGACGTACGGCGTCACGTCGAGCAGCTCGCCGTGGCTCGTCGTCGATTCCGCGGCCGCCCGCAGCGACGCCTCGTTGTCGCGGACCCACGCGACGAGCGCCTCCGCCTCGGCGACGTCGCCGACGCGGAAGACGGGCGCGCGGGTCATCCCGCTCTTCGTCACCCGCGCGGTCGCGCCCCCGGCGTCGTTGACGACCGAGCAGCCGCGGTTGATCGAGGCGACGAGCGCGCCCTCCGTGGTCGCCAGCGGGAGGTAGCGCTCGCCCGCGAACGCGCCGCCGTCGACCGAGACCGGGCCGGCGACGCCCAGCGGCACCTGCACGGCGCCGATCATGTTCTCGATGTTCGAGCCGTGCGCGTCGGCGGCGTCGAAGGCGTACTCGCCCAGCACGTCGACGTCGGCGTCCGCGGTCTCGGCGACGAGTCGCCTGCGGGCCGCCGCGGCAACGTCGGCGTCGGCGTGCTCTTCGAGCTCGTGGAACCGGACCTCGCCGTCGCGGACGCGCGCCGCGAGCGACGCGGGGGTGGCGTCGGTCATGTCCGCGACTCCTCGCGGCGCGTGCTAATGGTTG